>DASXEJ010000179.1 GCA_036490175.1 Pirellulales bacterium
GGATGAGCGCCAATTAGCAGAGGTCTCGGATAACCAAGTCAGTATCAAGCGCGGATTCCCCGTTTACCGGACGAACCCGAGTGTTCCGACCACTAACGGAATTGCCACGCGGAGCAAGCGGTTTCATGTGCCCGGCGGCAAAGCCTCGATGATCGTCGATAACTCCACCGGCGAACTCAAGGGCATTGGCGGTATGGGCTTCTGGTGGGAAGAGGAAGTCGACACGACTCGGTTCGTAAAACTATTTCTCGACGGCATCAAGCAAGCTGCCGGTTTGTCGAAAACCGGCATTCAGGTATTTGAGCTGGTCTACTTCCAAATGCGCGCCAATCCTGGCGAGGATGAAATCAAGCTCAACCAGTACGTCGCCAAGGATCACGGCATCAACGATCGTACCTATCAGCGCGGCGTCCGCGAGCTGCTCGAAAAACAATTTCTCTACCGCAGCCCTAGCGACGGCGTGTTTTTCGTGAACATCCGATTCATGTTCAATGGCGATCGGCTGGCCTTTGTGAAGTCTTATCATCTGAAAGACGCATCTCGCCAGGCAGAATTGCCCTTGCTCGACGGTCCTCGCCTCCCCGGTCCGGCTGAATGAATCAGGAAAGGTAGCCGTTGGATTTGAGCCACGGCCCCAAGGCCTGGTCAAGAATATCGCTAATCGTGTACGGCTCGACGCCTTTGAGTTGGCGATCGAGCGATGCATGTTTCAATGCCTTGGAGTAATCGGTGCGAATCCGCGTGCTGAGTGGTGAACGTGGAATGACCGGCGTCGTGGCCGATGGAACTGCTGTTTCGGCCCCTACCCTAGCAGCCCGTTTAGATATTCCTTTCCGCCGGCCGCCGGTTAAATTGACGCGGCGACGAGATTTTAGCAAGGATTTTCGGCACGGAGGGGTCCGTCATGGCGATGGGGAAGCGCAAGCAGCGGCAAGAGTCGCTGTTCATCCTGGCGGAGGATTTGCCGCAATCGGACGGCCATCCGTTCTATAAGAAGCTGAACGCGCTGCTTGCCGAAGCCGATTTCGACCGCTGGATCGAGCAGCGTTGCGCAGGATTTTACGAGCAAGAAGAGACCCGCGGTAAGCCCAGCGTTCCGCCGGGCGTCTACTTTCGCATGTTGCTGGTCGGTTACTTCGAAGACCTCTCCAGCCAGCGGGGCATCGCTTGGCG
Source organism: Pirellulales bacterium (assembly GCA_036490175.1). Classification (NCBI taxonomy): domain Bacteria; kingdom Pseudomonadati; phylum Planctomycetota; class Planctomycetia; order Pirellulales; species Pirellulales bacterium. Next base: position 1,174 of record DASXEJ010000179.1, read on the forward strand.
CTGTAGTGACAGTCTGAGCTTGCGTGCTTTCCTGGGCATTCCGCTGGACAAGCCGACACCGGACCACTCGACGATGTCGGTCACCCGCAATCGGTTGGCGCCCGAGGTGTTCGACGAAGTATTTCAATTCGTGCTCAAGATCGCCGCACAAAAGAAGCTGCTCGCCGGCCAGACGGTGGGCGTGGACTCGACGACGCTCGAAGCCAACGCGGCCATGAAGAGCATCGTGCGTCGCGACACGGGGGAAGAATGGCGTGAGTACGTCGCGCGCTTGATGCAGGAAGAAGGCCTGGTGGCGGCCGGCGAAACGCCCAGCGACGAAAAGCTGCGTCGCTACGACAAAAAGCGGAAAAAGAAGGTCTCGAACGACGATTGGGTCTCGAAAACCGACCCGGAAGCCCGCATCACGAAGATGAAGGACGGCACGACGCACCTGGCGTACAAGGCCGAGCACGTGGTCGACCTGGAGAGCCAATTGCTGCTGGCCGCCGAGGTCTACGAGGCTAACCAGGGCGACACGCAAACGCTGGTCGACAGCGTGATGGAAGCGCAGTTGAACCTGGCCGCCGCGGGCAGCGAAGTTCGCATCGAAGAGGTCGCGGCGGACAAAGGCTACCATGCCGACGCCACGATCGAGTTGGCCGATGAGTTGGACTTCCGCACGTACATTCCCGAGCCGAAACGCCAGAACGATCGCGTTTGGACCGACAAGCCGGACACCTATCGACGCGCCGTGATCAACAATCGTCGTCGCATGGCCCGCGCCAAAGGCAAACGCCTCGGGCGTCTGCGAAGCGAACGGGTGGAGCGTAGTTTCGCGCACGTTTGCGAGACCGGCGGGGCGAGACGATCGTGGCTGCGGGGCCTGGAAGACGTGACCAAACGTTACCGACTGGCTGCCGCTGCGCACAATCTGGGCCGGATCATGCGATTACTGTTCGGGGTGGGCAAGCCGAGGGTGCTGCAAGGTCCTCTCGCGCTGGCTTGGATCATGCAGCTTATCGCTCTGAGGCTGGGACGCTTATTGTGGGCCGCCCAGCGCTGCGAAATCGCCGTCCGCGCGATGCTTCGCCGCGGCCGCGGACCGCTGAACGCCGCCCCGGCCGGAAGGCTTATCTAAACGGACTGATAGCCCTGCAATATTCGATTCGCTTCTTTCACGCATCGTCGCTGGCACAAACTGGCAGAACGCGATCCAAGTGTCAGACCTGATGTCGAACGACAGAATTCAGATTGACTTAGAACGCTCCCTGCGAAAGCTAGGCTATGCGTACATACGAAAGCGGCAGACCAAGGGCGAGATGAAGCGGATGATCGGAAATAAACATGCGCGTTGCATCAAGAAGGAAGACTTTGCTCAATTGATTGCTGCC
>DASXEJ010000180.1 GCA_036490175.1 Pirellulales bacterium
GCCCAGCGTTGCTGGCAACGGCATTGTTAGCGTCGGGACAGCTGCCACAGGGCTCTGATCTTGCTCATTGACGGGTATGCTGATAGCGTACCGCCCCCGGCGCAGGCCACGTTGCCCGCGCGCCGCAACCGTCGAGGTAGCGAAGATGAGTCGGGTGCTGGTCCTCTTGCTGTCGTTCGTGGCCTTGGCCGTGACTAACCGCGGCAGCGCCGTCGCCGAGGAGCCGCAGGCCAAGTCGCGCTGGCCAATTCTGAGGGCGAACTTCCTGGCCGATCCCCCCAATGTCGTTGCGCCCACACGCGGTGGCACGCAGCTATGGGGAGACGAGATCGTCTGCGGCCAGTGGCGCATTCAGCGGAACGTAGTTACCGCCCATTGCCGATTGCTCGATCCCGATGACGTGCGACATGCCTGGGGAACTTTGGCGGTCTGCCTGCGGCATCTCGACGATCTAAAGAAACAGGGCAAGATCCCCCCCGTGCGCCCCGCGGTGGTGATCGTGCTGCACGGGCTCGTCGGCAGCCGTCAGCAGATGAGTCCGCTGGCGAACTATCTGCAAGATCGCGGCAACTGGTCCGTCGTCAGCATCACCTATCCTAGCACGCGCGCGTCGGTGGCCGATCATGCCGCCGCGTTGCGGGCGATCGTGGCCCATCTCGACGGCGTACACGAGATCCATTTCGTGGCCCATAGCCTGGGCAACCTCGTGGTGCGCCATTACCTGGCCGATCACGCGGCCGACCATCAGGGGCGCATCGATCCGCGCATTCGACGCTTCGTCATGCTGGGACCGCCGAATCACGGTTCGGAGCTTGCCAATACGCTCGGAGACAACGTGATCTTTGACAGCACGCTGGGTGCTTCGGCTCAGCAATTGGCGCATCGTTGGCGCGAACTCGAGCCGCATCTGGCGACGCCGCCGTGCGAGTTCGGCATCATTGCCGGCGGCAAGGGAAATGATTTGGGCTTCAACCCGCTACTGCCCGGTGACGACGACGGAACGGTTCGCGTGGCCGAGACGCGGCTGGCCGGGGCCAGCGACTTCACGCTCGTCGACAGCCTGCACTCCTCGCTCATGACGAACCCGATCGTCCAAGAACAGACGCAACGGTACCTTCGCACCGGTGCGTTCGAAGCTCAGGGCCCGCGCCACCCGATCCGAGCCAACGATTAAGGCGAATCCGATCAGCGCGCGAACCGCTGCACCCTCTCTCGTGACTAGCGGGCTATGACGGTATCGTAAAGATTCAACGTGGCCCGATCGGAAATGATCGTGAACAGGTCGCGAATCTGGGTGAGCCCGTCTCGGACGCCGAATTCGGCCGGGACGGCCGCGCTTTTCGCACCCAGGATGTAAAGGTCAGGCTCAGCTGTAATCAGGCGTGTCGGATCGACATTATTATGTCGATCGACCGGCGGCGCTGCGGACCCGGGCAGGTTCAACTTGGCATACAAAGAACTACCCGCAAGCGGCGAACTATCAGCCCCCGAGGCATCGATCACCACATCCACGGAGTCGACGCGTTCTCCGGCCGCGTCGCGCACGCGCAACAGAAAGCCGGGCACTTCATCGTCGTCCGCCGTGCCACTTTCCAATGACGGGTCGCGCTCAACGGCCAACACTTCGGTGCCTACCTGCATGCTGTCGACGAGCAGATCCGATTGCGCGAGGGGCAGGAAATACATTTCGATCAGTTCCTGGGCGCTCAGCACGGTATCCACCGCTGGCGGTTGCCAGTCGGGCCGCTGGGCGGCGATGGCCGCGATCCCCAGCGGAGAGGTGTACGAAACCCAAGCGGCCCTGCTGATGTGCGTCAGAAAGTTCTCGGCGACTCGCCCCCGTTCATACACGCGCACGACGTATCCCAGGAACCGCGCATAAAGCGCCGCTTCCAGTCCGATCGGTCCGGCGCCGATTACCGCAATGGTGGCAGGCGTATCAACAGCCATCGATTCCTCGCAGGTGAATTAACCACGATCCAGACGAAAGGCCGACAGGTCGACGTCGACCGGCTGGCCAAGTATCGCCTGTCGCATCACGACGGCCGTCCCTGGCGACAGTTGCAAGCCGCTGCGGAAGTGACCGGCTGCGACAAAAGCATTCTCGTAACCGGGGACGGGTCCCAGATAGGGCCGGCCGTCCGGTGTGGCCGGTCGCAGTCCGGCCCAGCAGGTTTCGAGTGCCGCATCCTTGAGCGCCGGCGCTAATTCGGCACCGAAGCGTAACAACTCGGCGATCGACTCATCGGTGGTACGCTTCTCGAAGCCGACATCCTCTTCGGTCGAGCCGACCAACACGCGCCCGTCATCACGCGGCACGATGTAGCGCTTCCCCTCGTTTACAACGCGCCGCAAAATGGGCGCGCCGGTATCGAGCAGGGCCATCTGCCCGCGGATCGGCTTGAGCGGCACCGCCGCCCCCAATCGGGCCAGCAGCGGTCGACTCCATGAGCCGCTGGCAATGCACACCACGCCCGCTTCGTGCCGCAGCTGGGCGGTCCGCACAGCCGTCACCCGCCGGCCGGTAATTTCCAGGTCTTCGGCCGTTTGTCCCTCGGTTACGCGCACGCCGCGAGCCTGGCAGGCAGCCAGTAAAGCCCGCACGTGTCGTGGGTTGCGTAGTTGTGCCTCGTCCGGAGCAAACAGCGCGCTACCAGGAAGGTCGCCTCCGATGGGCTGGGCAAGTGCCGGTTCGATGTCCGCCAGGCGATGCGCCGTCACCATTTCGGCAGTGACTCCGCGCGTACGCCATTCTTCAGCCTGCTGCGCGAGGGCCTCGGCATCTGCTGCGGTTCGCGCCAGGTAGATCCCGCCTGTCCGGCGGTAACCGTTGTCGATGCCCGTCTCTTCACGCAATTGGGCCGCCCAGCGCGGATGTAGGTCGTGGCACAGGCGGACGAGCCGCTCATCGGCGGTTTGCGGCGAGGCTATGTTTCCTGGCGGCAGGATGCCGGCCCCGGCCCAGGAAGCCTCGCGCCCGACCGCGGCGCGCTCCAACACATGGACGCTCAGGCCCTGGCCGGCCAACTCATAGGCCAGCGACAAGCCGATCACGCCTCCGCCTAAGATCAAACAATCGTCCATCCAGCAGCGCTCCGGCGACACGGCCCCACACACGAGAAGATGCGGAACCTGCGGCCATTCTAGAGGCTACCGGGCAGCCGTCGAGGACCCCGCTCGGCAGGCTCCCATCACCGCGCTTCGCGCCGCATGAGTAACTTATGCCCGCTTCTCATTCCCTTTGGCCCGCCAGCAGTCGGCGCAGCAGTCGTTCGTCGACGCGTCCTCGGAAACGTTCTCGGCCGTCGATTTCCACAACCGGCACGCAGCAGTCGTAGCGGGCACGCAACGCGGCGTCGGCGTCTATATCGATTTCGCGCGGCGTCAGGCCATGACGCTGCAACAGGGCCAACGCGTCGTCGCACAAGTGGCAGCCGTGCCGAGTGTAAAGAATGACGTTCAAGATGTCAGTCTGCGGCGGTAACGAGCGATGTAACCGGTAGAGGATCGCCGCGTCTGGCAGGTGCATACCGGCCCAACGCAGCACGCCTCACGTTGCGTAACAACCAGTGTAGCCGACGTTCATCCACGCGCGCATCGAATGGCGCGCCCGAGTGACAACGACACGCGCTCGCTCTGAGTCTGCGCGTCCGCGCTTGATCGGGAACATTTTCAGGAGCGCTTTGCACTTCTTATTGCGTGCCGCGCGAGCGTTTTGTCCCCTTTCGAAATTTGGCGACCGGCCGCCAAATACCCACCGCCGATACCCTTTTTTGATTGTCAAGGGCGGTAAAAAGAATGCTCTAAACCGGTGCATTTCTGGCACTTGGGACGGTCGCTTGCTTTCCGTTTGCGGGGCCCGCTAGGATGAAGTTGTAGCCCTGGCCGGGAGCTTTCGCCTGGGGGGCTAAAAACGGCCTATTCCCGGCCGTCGAGCAGATGGACCGATGCAGTAGCGACCCCCCTTTGTCGCCACTGGACCATGGAAGGTGAGAACGCGTGTTTCCACATTTCCCTGATCCTTCTACCCGGTGCATCTCGCCATGCGTGGCGTCGGCAAATCATTCAAACGCGGTCCTGTCCCCCACGAGCGCAGCACGGTTCCGTTGGCCCGTACGGCGGGGCGGGCCGTCGGCCGAATGGTCCCGCTGAGCAAGCGGGCCCGCGGTGGTGTTCGTAACGAGCGGCTTCCCTTTGCACCCCCGGAAAACTGGTACGAGCCCACCGAAAACAGCTCGTCCTACCGCTTCGTGGTGCAGGATCCAGGCCCGGGCTATCGGCATGTCGTCACCCAGCAAGAGGTCCGCGACCGGCTCGCGCAGCTGCCAGAATCCTTCGTCCGGCCTTTGGAAGTCGTGCAGTTCAGCCGCATTACCCGCAAGAAGCAGAGCTTCCCCTGCTATGGCATGCAGTGGGGTACGACGCTGTACCTTTATCCGATCGAGGTCGGGCTGGTCGAGTACTACAATCAGCCCCCCAAGCCGGCGCAATTGAACGAAGCCCGCATGTACGGCGGCCGCTGGATACACGAGGCCGGTGGCGTCTGGAAGCTGGTCTGGTCCGAGTCGGCGGTCAAGGACTTCTATCTCAACAACATTCTGATTCACGAGTTGGGCCACTTGCTCGACGACCGCAATTCGCGCGTGGTCGATCGCGAGCGGTTCGCGGAATGGTTCGCCGTCCGCCACGGCTATCAGCCCACGCAGGCTCAACGATCGGCCAAGCGCAAGCCGGTCGTCCGCCGGCGTCATCACGGCCAGCACTAAAGCTGCTGTGGTAACGGCCAGCCAACGGCCTTGCCTGGCCGACCTTCCGGAACTTGTTAGACGCTTGCGATCATTCGTCTTTATAATGGCCTGCTAGGGCACGCGCTCGGTTATCCGGCGCACACAGGCAATGGCCTGATGATCGTGGCCCTTCGGAATCGAGTTCGAGGACTTGGCACACTATTTATGCGCGCGGCATTTTCAATTTTGGCCGTCGGCGCGGTCATTTCGCTGCTCGGCGTGCGTACCAGTGCCAGCGCAGACGATGATGCCCCCGCGAAGAGCAATCCGCGCGATGCCATCGCGGCGGTGGATCGGTCACTGGCCCAAGCCGGGGCTGACTTTCGTGCCAAGCGGCTGACGGAAGCAGCAACCGCGCTCGACGAGGCGAAGGCGTCGCTCAAAACTTTGGACGATGCCGACATACCCGCCGATTTGCGTCCGCAAGTCGATCGCCTGCAAGAACGGGTGGCAGCTGCCGATCGACTAATCGCCAAGGCGCGAACGCCTGCTGCGAAGCCGCCCCCAGCTGCGGCAAAGGTGGCAGACGCAAGCAAGAAGAAGCCGGACGCACCCTTGCCGGCCGCTCAGGCCGCGAAGGCCAAGAAACCTCCTAAGAGTAAGAAGCCTGTCAAAGCGCCCGCCGGTCCCAGTTTTATTTCCGACGTGGCGCCGATCTTCAACGCCAAGTGTGGTAACTGCCACGTTCGCAACGCGCGCGGTGGTTTTAGCATGGCCAGTTTCGCCGCCTTGGAAAAAGGGACCAAAGATGGCCCGGTCATTCGTCCCGGCGCCAGTCGCGGCAGCAGGCTGGTCGAAGTCCTTCTGAGCGGCGACATGCCGCGCGGTGGCGGCAAGATCGCGCCTGAAGAGCTTCTTACTATCGGGGCCTGGATCGATGCCGGCGCCCAGTTCGATGGTATTGACCGCGCGGCACCGCTCGGCCAGAAATCGGGTGGCGCGGGAATGCCCGCGGGGCTTGTGCGGTCGACCGGCAAGGAAAGCGTGCAATTCAATCGCGACTTGGCGCCAGTACTTGCCGCGCAGTGCCTTGGCTGTCATGCCGGCGACCAACCATCTGGGCAACTGCGGATGGAAACCTTTACAGGCCTGCTAGCCGGCGGCGCGACAGGCAAAGTGATCGCCGCCGATCAACCGACGGGCGAAAGCTTGCTTCTCAAACGCCTGCGAGGCGTCGACGGCGACCGCATGCCCCTGGAGAAGCCGGCGCTACCGGCTGAGACGATCGCGCAGTTCGAGACCTGGATCAAAGAGGGGGCAAAGTTCGACGGTGCTGACCCGGCTCAACCGCTCAAGATTTCTGTCGAAGAACAACTGGCTGGCCGGCTGTCGCACGACGAGCTTACGGCCAAGCGGCTAACCCAGGCCGCCCGGATCTGGCAACTGGCGGTTCCCGACGAAAAGCCCGAGCAGTTGCAGACGGCGAACTTTATCTTGTTCGGCAACGTCTCGACGGCACGACTGAACGAAGTTGGCCAACTGGCCGAGGCCGAGCGGACCAAGATGATCAAACTCCTCAGGCTGGATGCCGGCGCACCCTTGGTCAAAGGAAGCCTGGTCGTTTATGTCCTCAAGCGTTCGTTTGATTACAGCGAGTTCGTCCGCATGGTCGAAGAACGCGAGACGCCGCGCGGCATTACCGGGCACGTTCGAGCCAAGGGTTCGGATTTGTATGCTTGCCTGGCGGCCCCCAGCGACGCCGATGCCACGTTGCCCGCCTTAGTGGCCGAGCAGGTCGCCGGCGGTTTTTTGCAAGGACTGGGGGACGTTCCGGCCTGGTTCGTCGTGGGGGGGGGCCGTGCGATCGCGGCGCGCCTCGAACCCAAGAATCCGTTGACGAAACAATGGGAGGCCGAGCTGCGCGAGTTGCCGGTGCTCGCCGGCGCCGATGTGTTCATGTCAGCCGCCGTGTTCGACCCTCAGACGGCCGCCCGCAGCTTCGCGTTCGTCAAGGCACTGTCGACGAATTTGGGAAAATTGCAGTCGCTCATCGCAGCGCTTGGTGCGGGACGCGACTTTGCCCAATCGATGGAAGACGTCTATCGCACCAACACCAGGGCATTGGTCGAGCGGTGGCTGCAAAAGAAACCATGAGGCTAGCGATAGCTGGTCTAACTCAATTCGCGCTCTCGCCGGACTGACGTGCACAACTCGCGGCAGTGATTTAGCTGCGACCTTCTTTGCTTTGCCTGTATTCGGCCTGTCGCTTGCGGCCATCGCGCAGCAAGCCCTTCAGCAACCAGCTTTCGCTCCAGGGGGCCAGGCTGGTGAGCTTGGCCAATAGGCCACGATGACGCGGGATCAGCACTTCCAGCGGTCGTCGCACCAGCACCTTCTCGAAAATCACGCGGCCGACGTCCTCGACCGTGAGGAACTTTCCGGAACTGAAGGTCAAAGCCGCCGCGTCGTGCGACATTTGCAGATCAAGCATCGGCGTCTCGACCGCGTCGGGACAAACGCACGACACGCTCACGCCGCGCGGGGCCAGTTCGTGGGCAACCGCCAGCGTGAACCCGCGCACGGCAAATTTCGAGGCCGTGTAACTGGCAATGCCTGGGATCGGCGCGACCCCTGCCAGCGAAGAGATGTTCACGATATGACCTTGTCCTTGGCTCACCATGTGCCGTGATGCCGTCTGTGTGCCCAACATCACACCGCGGGCGTTGACCTCAATATGCATGAGCATGCGCTCGGACGAGATTTCGTGAACATTGCCCGGTTGAATGATGCCCGCCACGTTCAGCAGTACATCGATGCGGCCCCAGGCCTGGATGGCGCGATCGATCGTCGCTTGCCAGGCCGCGGGATCGCGCACGTCAAGTTGGCCGATTTGCACGCGCGGCGGCGACCAGCCGAGCCGATCGGCTTCGGCCGCCAATAACTCGTAGTTCACATCGGTGGCCAGCACTTGATGCCCCGCCGCGGCCGCGCGCTGGGCCAAATGCCGACCAATGCCGCTGGCGCAACCGGTAATGACAAAGACCCGCGGCGCGAGGGAAGAAGTAGTCATCCGGGCGTCATACTGCGAGGAGAACCTGAGTGCCCCAGTTGTGGCCGCTATTGTGGCGGCGCCCCGCGGCGACGTGAAGAGAGCTTGTGGGGCGCGCCGCAGGCTTTCCTATGCCAGGATCGGAATGCGCAAGCGTCTAGAACGAAGAAAAAGGACTTCCGCAGGTTGGATCTAGGCGCTAAGGTCCTCGCGCATCAACCGGGCGATCTCTTGGGCGTCGCCATCGGTGCTTTGCGCCAATTGCCGGGCGACTTTCTCGCGCCGCTCGGCCGCGTGGTTCTGGCTCAGCTTCCATTTGCCCTCGAGTCGCGTGATATCGATACGGAAGGCCACGATCTGCTCCGACAGCTTGCGAAAGAAGGAGGTCCCTGTATCGATTGTCCAGGGGGTCGGCATCGATCGTTCGTAATGGGCCACGTAATCGGCGAGTACCTCGGTCGCTTGCTGCTGGTCTTCCAGGATTTCGCATCGCCCCCAGGCATGAACCGCCACATAGTTCCAGGTCGGCACGACGTTTTCAGCCTCGTACCAGCGCGGCGAGATATAGGCGTGCGGCCCACTGAAGACGACCAATACTTCGGCACCCGCCAGATGGTGCCAGTGCGGATTGGCACGTGCCATATGGCCCACGAGTTGTCCGTGAAGTCCCAGTCCGCGTCGCACGAGCAAGGGGAGATGCGTCGCGCTCGGCACGCCCGCGATATCAGAGACGACCAGCCCAAAGCTGTTGGCCTCGATGAAGTCGAACAACTTGTCCTGGCCGGGGCCCTGAAACGCTGGAGGGATATACATGAAGCCGAATTCTCCGCAAGGATTGTTCCAATAGTGCGATGAATAGCCGATCGCAGCCGGCAACTGGACAACGGCACGCGGACCATGGTTCGCACGCGGGGCGCTGGCGTCGGCACGGGTTGTGGCTAGGATTACGGATGCTCGTCCCCCGCGGCAACTCGTAAGCATTCTCGTGACAGGATTCGCAGCACTATGTCATACGGACAACTTGGATACGGCGAACCGGGCCGGGCAAACTGGAAGCTGCGTCTTATTCTGGCAGGTTTGATCGCGCTGGTCTCGATCATTTCGTTTTTCAACATGACCACCGTGAATCCGATCACCGGCGAGCATCAACGCGTCGGGATGAGCGAGCGCGAGGAAGTCGCCCTGGGGCTGCAAGCCGCGCCGCAGATGGAAGCCGAGCATGGTGGTCTGGCCGAAAGCCCCCAAGCCCGGCGCGAAGTGGACAAGGTCGGTGAAAGCCTGCTAGCGGCCCTCGACGAATCGCTGCACAAGCAGAAACGCGAGAATCCCTACCCGTTCAAGTTTCACCTGCTGAGTGATCCGCAGACGATCAATGCTTTTGCCTTGCCGGGCGGGCAAGTATTCATCACGACCGGCCTCTACAAAGAGCTGCAGACCGAGGGGCAGTTGGCCGGTGTGCTGGGGCACGAGATCGGTCACGTGTTGTCGCGGCACGGCGCACAGCAATTGGCCAAGCAAAAGTTGACCCAGGGGCTCGTCGGCGCCGCCGGTATGGCGGGGGGAGATCAGAACGCGGCGCAAGTGGCCGCCCAAGTTGGTCAGTTGGTCACATTGACGTACGGACGCAAAGCCGAGCTGGAAGCCGACAAGTGGGGCGTCAAGCTGGCCGCCCAGGCCGGCTACGATCCGCGCGCCATGATTGACGTGATGAAAATCCTGGATAAGGCGTCGCAGGGAGGTCCCCCCGAATTTTTCAGTACGCACCCCAAGCCGGCCAACCGCGTGGAATACATCAAGGACGTGATCCGCCAAGAGTTTCCCCAGGGCGTGCCAGACGGTCTGAAACCGTAGTGGCCTTACATTCCCTGCATTCCATTTTTCGTCGCGCGCGCCACAGGAGGACGCTATGAAGGGCAGACACTCCCTAACTCTGATTATGCTCGTTGTCCTGTTCGCGCTATCAGGGCACGATGCTAGCCGCGCGATTGCGGCCGATCCGCAACCCACAGCATCAGACGCGCGGATCAAACGATTGCTCTATGTGGCCACCCCCGGCGTCCGCGACTATCTGGAGTATGGAGGGCATGGGCTGCTGGTGTTCGATATCGACGACGGACACCGCTTCGTGCGGCGTATCAAGACAGCGGGTCGCGATGGTGCGGGCAAGCCGCTGAACGTCAAAGGGATATGCGCTAGCGCCGAAACGGCACGCGTTTACGTCAGTACGATCAAGCAACTGATGTGTCTCGATCTGGTCACCGACGAGTTGCTGTGGGAAAGGGAATACGAAGGGGGCTGCGACCGGATGGCCCTCGCGCCCGATGGATCCGCGATCTACTTGCCGATGCTCGAAGGGCCGTCCTGGCACGTCCTCAGGGCAAGCAATGGCGACGTGCTCGCCAAAGTTACGCCCGATTCCGGGTCGCACAATACGATTTACGGACCCAGCGGGCAAGCAGCTTACCTGGCGGGCTTGAAAAGTCCGCTACTGACCGTGGCAGATACCAGGTCGCATACGATCGCGCGGAAGATCGGGCCGTTTAGCGCGGCCGTGCGACCCTTCACGATCGATCGTCGCGAGCGACTGTGCTTTATCAACGCCAACGAGTTGCTAGGCTTCGAGGTTGGTGATTTGACCACGGGCAAAGTGTTGCACAAGGTCGTCGTCGAGGGCTACGAAAAGGGTCCCGTCAAGCGGCACGGCTGCCCTAGCCACGGCATCGGCCTGACGCCTGACGAGAAAGAGGTCTGGTTAACCGACGGTCACAATCAACAGTTGCATATCTTCGATGCGCTGCAGAGCCCACCCCGGCAAGTGGCCTCGATCAAACTGCGCGACGAGCCAGGCTGGATCACGTTCACGATCGTGGGCGACTACGCCTACCCTTCGACCGGCGAAGTGATCGACCCGCGCTCACGGCAGATTGTCGCCACGCTGAAGGACGAAGAAGGACGCGCCGTTCAGAGCGAGAAAATGCTTGAAATCGACGTTATCGGCAGCAAGCCCATGCATGCTGGCAACCAGTTTGGCATTGGCCGTGCAAGCGGACCAAATGCCGACTGACGAGGTTATCTCGGCGGCTTAGTCGCAGAGAATTGTCTTGACCCTGGCAATGGTGTTCGATAGCATCACCGACATCCGGGGTACTTATCGGGCAGAATTCTTGGGCAACATACGGCGGAACTGCTACTGCAGGCCTCTCTAAGATCCGCATTTGCCACGCGCTTTCAGCGCGAACTTCGCTGCCGCTGATTTCGCTGGCGTATTTTCGCGGCTTTCGCATGTTTGTTTCATTTGATCTGGGCCGGCACGCGTCCACGTTGCGTTCGGTCGCCAGCTCTCACTTAATTCGTGCCCCCGTTTTTTGGAGCAGGGCAATGAAATTCAGGACAGTTCTTTTCGTCATCGTCATCCTTATTTCCGCAAGTAACTTGCAAGCTGTCGAATTGGTGGTCATGGCGACCAACACCACGGCCGTTCCGGGCGCAAAGGTTTACACCGTCGGCGTTCAGGTCACGCAAGCCGATCTTGCCGCTCAAAGTGGCGGCGTACCACTAGGATTGCAGGAGCTGGCGTTTGTCGGTCCAATCTTAAATTCGAAGCAAACTACTGCGTACGACCCTACGCAGTTGCAAACGATCCAGTCGCAATACATCGACGTCGCCGCCGGTAACAATCCGGTCGCGCCGGGCAATGTCGCCGGACCACCGATTAATCTAAGCCCTGCGGGCCAGAGTGCACTGTACGACAGCAGTTGGTGGTACTGGAGCTCGACCGGCCGATTGAACGGCGTGGCAGACTCAAGCGGCAATTCCAATGTCATCACGTCGAGTCCCGCCGCCGACGGAAGCGGCGTCTACACAGTTGGGCCAACCAGTAACGTTGGCGCGTCGGGCGCCCTTTGGCAACCGATATTTCCGTCCAATCCAACACTGCCAGGGATGAGTGCCATCTTCGCAGAATATGGCAGTTTGGGTGTCCCGGATTACATAAATCAACCCCCGTTCAGCAACTTGTTCGTGAACGGAGTGTACACAGCACCGCTCGCCCAGATTGTCGCCTCCGGCGATGTGTCGATTCCTTATCAGCCTTTCGGCGGGACGGGTTCGGGCACCCAGGGAATGCTCATTGTCGGCACCACCGGGTTCAATTTTCTCGGCGGCAACTCGTTAATCGATCCGCATGCCGTGCTCGATTTCAGCACGAATACGATCCATTCGGAGTTGACAGCCGGCGGAGGAGCGGGCAACGTCGGCGGTATTGCAGTCGACCCTGCGGTGATCGCAGCCAGCGGTACGCTCACGAGCACCTTCACGACAACGTCGGCCGCGAATCTTGGCTCTGCGATTGGTGCCGATGCCGCACAGCAAATCAACTTTGCCCTGGCTGGTCCGACTGCGCAAGCCTGGGACATCCAATTCACCGGATTTCTGCAAGGTCTCAGCACGGTTGTTTTGCATTACGACCCGACTTTGATTGGAAATACACCGGAGGCGGATTTGCGCATCGAGCACTACGACAATGGAATCTGGGTCGCACCGACGGGGCAAGTCGTCGATACGGTGGCGCACACGATCACCTTTCAAACAGCCAGCTTTTCGCCATTCGTTTTGGCACAGGCGCCCGAACCCGCCACGATCGTGCTGGCGGCATTCGGCGGCTTTGCCCTTTTGCTATTTCGGCGTCGGCGCGAGACTGTTCGCACCGCTTAGATGAGCCGTCTGTTGTTACCGCGGCTTGTCGTGTACGACCTTGCCGCCGATCACCGTGCCTACGCAATGCGTGGTGTATTCCAACGGGTCGCCGTCGTATAGGGCCAGGTCGCCGTCTTTGCCAATTTCCAGCGAGCCCACGCGGTCGGCGATGCCCAGAATCCGCGCAGCGTCGATCGTGATCGTGGCCAAGGCCTGCTCGGACGTTAGGCCATTGGCCGCGGTCAAGGCGGCCTCGAACAGCACGACGCGGGTTTTAGGAACATAGGCTTCGAAGCCACTTTGCAGCGCCACCGGGATACCCGCAGCGACGAGTTTCGAGGCCGTCTCGAAGCTCAGGTTTTCCTTGTCCTCAACCGCGCGAGCCATTGAGGGGTGCAAGATCACGGGCACGCCGGCTGCCTTGATATCATCGATCGCCAAGTAGCACTCCGCGGCGCTATCGAGGCAGATCTTGATTTGAAATTCCTTGCCCAGTCGCAGGGCACTTTGAATGTCCTGCAGGCGATCAGCCGTAATCAACAGCACCAGCTTGCCGTCGAGCACCTGCACGAGCGTTTCCATCCGCAGATCGCGCGGCGGGCCGTCGGCCGGTTTTTTTGCTTCCTTCGGCGCGTCGCTGCCGGAGGCCGCTTCGGTCGGTTTCTCCGCTTTGCGCTGCTTGACCTGATACTCGCGCGCCTTGATCAACTCGGCACGCAGCATCGACATCATCTTGCCGCGGGTGCCGGGGGACTTACCGTCGGCCTTCTTGGCATCGGTCGAAAGCGTGGCGGCCACGGCGTGCGCGTCGCGCACCAACGCCTCGGCCACGGTGTTGCCGATTGTTTTCACTATCAGCGTTTGCCCCGAAATCAATTCGCCGGGCGCGTGCCCAGTGTGAATCGTGGTGACGCCAAAGCCGCGAATCCATTCGATCAGGTCATCGTGCGAGTTATAGGCATCGATCGCGCGCAGCTCGGGCTGAATCGGCGTGGAATGTTCCAACTGGTCTTGATCGTGCGGCTGATTAAGAATGCCCGAGAAGCCGACCGTCGCATGCGCGTCGACCAGTCCGGGCGTGACCACCGCGGCTTCGAGCACCCGAACCCCTTCGGGTAGCTTGATATCGGCGGCCTGGCCAATGGCCACGATCTTGCCGTCCTTGACGACCACCATCCCATCTTGGATCGGTTTGCCCGCCATGGTGTAGACCGTCTTGCCATGCACGGCAACTTGGGCCGCCGCTTCGCGCGTGCCGCTTGGCAGGACGATGCCGCAGATCGCCGTCACGGCCACCAGGCATCTCGCGCTAATCCGAAGTAATATTGTCATTGTTGTTGAGCCCGTAGCAGATGATCGAAGCAGCAGAAGTAGGGGGACTGGTCATGAGCGGCCCCGTAGCCGCCGACGGCGTAAAGCCGATCCTGTGCGTTGGCGCGGTCGAAGGCTTTGTGACCATCGACCCAGGTCTCTTGCACGTGGGTGTAGACGCTTAGCGGGTCGCCGTCGAGGATGGCAAAATCGGCGTCTTTGCCCGGCGCGAGCGAGCCCACGTGGTCGGCCAGGTCGAGCATTTCGGCGCCGGCCAGCGTCAAAGATTCGAGCGCCGCCTTGCGCGACATTCCGGCGCGCACGCCCAAGGCTGCCATGCGACGAAAGATGCGCGAATCCGTGATCCAATCGTCGGTATGAAACGCCACGCGCACGCCGGCTTTTTCCAAGATGCCGCCGGTGCCCATATTCATGTCGCGCGCTTCGAGTTTGCCGCCAGGTGAGTCAATCAAGATCACCGAGCAGGGGACCTTGGCCGCCGCGATTTCGTCGGCGATTTTCCAGCCGTCGCTGACATGGTGCAGTACCACGCGAAAGCCGAACTCTTGCGACAGCCGGATGACGGTCATGATGTCGTCATGGCGATGCGTGTGGTGATGGACGACGCGGCGGCCTTGCATGGCTTCGACCAACGACTCCAAATGCAGATCGCGCGGCGGCAGCTTCTCAGGGTCTCCCTTCGCCTGATCGATCTTGTGTTGATACTCGCGGGCTTTGATGAATTGCTCGCGGACCAGGAAAGCGCTCTTGCCGCGCGTGCCGGGAAACGGCGTGCCGCGCATCGAGTTGGTGCCGTTGGCCATCTTCAGGCCGCCGGTCGGCTTGCCGTGCGTGTCGAGGATGAACAGGTCGTCGATTTTTTGCGGCGCCTCGCCGCCGTAGCGGAGCTTCAGGTAAATCGTTTGACCACTGATCAAATGGCCGGATCCCGGCATAACATTAATCGTGGTCAATCCGCCCGCCAAAGCGCGCTTGAAACCCGAGTCGAGCACATTCAGCGAGTCGAGAATGCGGACGCCGGGCTGAATGGGGCCGCTGGAGTCGGCACCTCCCACGCCGCCGATGTGGCTGTGCGTACAGATCAGGCCCGGCATGATCACGCGCCCTTTGACGTCGACCTGCGTGGCTCCCTCCGGAACTTTGACAGCGTCGGCCGGCCCCACGGCGACAATCTTGCCGTCGGCAATAACCAATGTGCCGACGGGGATCTCGTCTCCCGCGATCGGAATGATTTTTGCGCCGACAAAAGCCGTGGCCGTTTCGTCGGCATGCGTGGGCCCGATAAAGTTCAGCACGCCGGCGACCGCGAGCAGACTGGGGAGCAGAGCACCAACTGTATATCGCAAGAAGCTTTTCATGTCAGGAGAATCCCAAGAGCAAAGTGGGCGACGGCGAGCAAGCCGGCAGTGGCCAGGGGCGAAACGAGGCTGCGAATTCTTCCATCATAGATAGCCATCCGACGTAGGTGCAAAACCCTAACCAGGCAACATGGCCCGTTGCAGGCCCAAGCGACGGATCATCCGGGTTTTAGCGGCTGGTGCGGGCGCCGTCCACCAGCGGATGATGGTTTTGCGCATCTCCCGGCAATCGGCAGGCCGCCCGTCGCTACTCGTCCAGTTCGTTCTCGTCGATCGAGTCGAGGTATTCCTGCGGAAAGATTTCATCCGCGATCTCCTTAACGTCGTCGTTGGCATGGGCGTTGGCATTCTTGTCAGGCGTGGTACGGCCGTGCGTGTCGGTCGGCAGTTCGCCGAACTTGGAAAGCCAGTATTCGACTTCGCTGGCAGGCAAGGGGGCAGGTGGCTTTTGCGGATCGGTCTTGGCCGCGCGCTGTCGCGAATTGCGGGCCGCGATGGTTTGTTCGTACCAGATGTCGCTGTCGATCGCCTGCGCCTTGCGCCGCCGCGCAGCACGGTGCAAGCGGTGGTCGCTCGACACGACAATCAGTCGCCGTGGGGCGCTTGCGCGTTCGATCAAATGCTCGATCAGTTCGTCGGCGCTGTCATAGCCTGTGGAGAAACGGACCATGATGCCCCGGTGCAACATCTCGCGTGGCAACCCGGGCGGGGCGTCCTGCGCGTCGAAGACCACCGTTGTGCTGGCCAACTCGGCCGGGGCAATTGACTCGACGACAAAGTTGAGCACGGCCAACCGCGACCGCTCGAGGCCCCCAGGCCCCATGCCCCGGCCAATGATTCCGGCCGCGTGCATCAGGTTGTAGCCGTCGATAATCAGACTCATGCGCGCTCGAAAACAGCCGGTCCTGCTACGAAGGGACAGGCCATTATATCGCGGCGCGTGAAGAGATATCTTTTGAGCCCCACGGTTTGTCAGACCGATTTCCGCCTTTGCCCACAGGCCGGTCAGAACTAGAATCCTCTGGAAAGCATGACAGACGTAGCGACCGAGATAGCTGCGCCCGGCCGGCTGCCGGACCTGGCCGGGTATATCGAGGCGGCGCCTGGCTTCGCCGATGTGACCAAGAGCCTGCAAGCAGGACATGGGGCCACGCTCGACGGAGTCTGGGGGTCGAGCTGCGCGCTGGTCGCGGCAGCGCTCGCTGGGCATGCCCCGGGGCCGCTGGTGATCGTGTGTGCCCATCCCGGGGATGTGGACGATTTCCTCGACGATTTGTCGCTGTTCTCGCCGCTTGACCCGGCGCGATTTCCCTCCTGGGAATCGACCGGCGCCGATCAGTTGCTACACGATGAGGTCTTCGGCGATCGCGTGCGGCTGTTGAAGCAACTGACGTCTGCGAGCCCCGCCGGGTTGTTGCCGCGATTGATTGTGACCAGCATCCAAGGGCTGCTGCAGCCGGTCCCCTCGCGCGAGCGACTGAGCAACCAGACGAGATCGATCGCGGTCGGGGACACCATCGATGTCGAGGCGATCGCCCGTTGGCTGGCCGAGCAGGGTTTCCACGGCACTACGGCAGTCGAGTTGCCGGGCGAGTTTTCGGCCCGCGGCGGAATCCTCGACATTTTCGCACCGGACTGGTACGAGCCTGTGCGGATCGAATTCTTCGGCGACGAGGTGGAATCGATTCGCCGCTTCGAGGTAGCCAGTCAGCGCAGCCTGGCGGCACTGGATGCGGTGGAGGTCACGATTCTCGACCCTAGCATCGTCGAGAAGGAGTACTTCACCAGCTACCTGCCGTCGGACGCCTGGTTTCTGCTGATCGAGCCGGCCGAGTTGGACCAGGAGGGGCGTCACTATCTGAGCCGTCTGGATCGGCCGCAAGACTTTCATGCGCTGAACATGGCGCTGAAAGAGGTCTACCGATTTCCCTCGGTCACGGCGTCGAGCATTGCCGTGACTTCGCTGGAGACAACTTGCCACCTGAAGATTGAATCGGTCGAGCGCTTCAGCGGCGACATCACCAAGGTGCGTCAGGAATTGGATTCGGTCGGCACCGGTCAAAAGGTTTACGTCGTCTGCCAGACCGAGGCCGAGTCGCGTCGCCTGGCCGACGTGTTCGGCGAGACCCGCCTGGCGAGCGAACAGCGGCTGCATTTTCCCATCGGTCGCTTGCGTGAGGGGTTCCGCCTGGTGGCCGACTCGATCGCGCTGGTCAGCGGCAACGAGCTGTTCCATCGCGCCGATCTCACCCGCCCCAGCCGGCGCCGCTTGGGCCGAGTGATCGACAGCTTTCTTGAATTGCGCGAAGGGGACTACGTCGTACACCTGACGCATGGGATCGGGCGCTATCTCGGTCTGAAGCTGCTGGAGAAGGAAGGGCAGGCGGAAGAGCATCTGGAAATCGAATTTCACGGCGGCACGAAGATTTATGTGCCGGCTTCGAAGATCGATCTCGTGCAGAAGTACGTCGGTGGCAGCAAGAGCCGGCCCACGCTTGCTCATATCGGCGGTAAGAGTTGGGTCCGTCAGAAAGAAGCCGCCGAGCGCGCTGTCGTCGATTTGGCCAGCGACATGTTGGGGCTACAGGCCGTGCGGGCGTCGCAGCCGGGTATCACCTTTCCCGAAGACTCCGAGTGGCAACAGGAATTCGACGCCTCGTTCCCCTACACCGAGACTCCCGATCAACTCGTGGCTATCGTGGCCATCAAGTTCGATATGCGCCAGCCGCGACCGCTCGACCGATTGATCTGCGGCGATGTAGGCTACGGAAAGACCGAGCTGGCGATGCGGGCGGCGTTCAAGGCCGTTGACGCGGGCTACCAGGTCGCCGTGCTCGTGCCGACGACAGTGCTGGCCGAACAACACGGCCGGACCTTCCGCGCGCGGATGGCTGAGTTCCCTTTCAAGATCGACGTGCTCAGTCGCTTTTGCTCTGGCAAGGAAGAAAAACGAATCGTGTCCGGCGTGGCCGACGGCTCGATCGACATCGTCATCGGAACGCACCGCCTGGCGCAGCCCGACATTCGCTTCGAGAACCTGGGTTTGCTGGTGATCGACGAAGAGCAGCGGTTTGGCGTCGACGTGAAAGAGCGGCTCAAAGCGCTGCGCACCACGATCGATGTGCTGACCATGACCGCCACGCCGATTCCGCGCACGCTGCACATGTCGCTACTAGGGCTGCGCGATATTTCCAATCTGGAGACGCCACCGGCCGATCGCCTGGCCATCGAGACTCGCGTGGCGCGTTTCGATGGCGATCTCATTCGCCATGCCGTGCTGCGCGAATTGAATCGTGGCGGCCAAATGTTCTTCGTCCACAATCGGATCAACGATATCCAGAACCTGGCCACGCGCTTGCGTCAGATCGTGCCAGAGGCGCGCATCCGCATCGGTCATGGCCAAATGGCCGAAGGCGAATTGGAAGAGGTGATGCTCGATTTCGTCGATCACAAGTTCGACATGTTGTTGGCGACGACGATCATCGAAAGCGGCCTCGACATTCCCAACGCCAACACCATGTTCATCGACCAGGCCGACCAATATGGTTTGGCTGATCTGCACCAGCTGCGCGGCCGCGTGGGCCGGTACAAGCACCGGGCTTACTGCTACCTGCTGTTGGATCCTAACAAGTCGCTCACGTCGACGGCCGCCAAACGACTGCACGCGATCGAAGAGTTTTCCGACATGGGGGCCGGCTTCGCCATCGCCATGCGCGATCTGGAAATTCGCGGCGCCGGCAACATTCTGGGGACCGAGCAAAGTGGTCACATTACGGCCGTTGGTTACGAGCTGTACTGCGAATTGCTCGAACAGGCCGTGCGGAAGCTCAAGAAACTCCCCTTGCGCAAAATCCTGGACGTCAACATCGACCTGCCGGGCGAGGCCTATATTCCAAGGCGCTACGTGCCCGACATGCGGTTGAAGATTGATCTTTACCGACGGTTGGGCCGCGTTGGTTCGCTCGAGGAGCTAGCCGACCTGAGCGCCGAATTGACCGATCGGTTCGGCCCCCATCCCGACCAGGTGGGCCGCCTGATGTCGCTGGTCGAGCTACGCTTGCTCGCCCAACGGTGGGCGATCGAGTCGTTTCATTTGGAGCCGGGCTTCATCGTGATGCGCTATCGAGACCGGTCGATCATTGAACAATTAGCGTGCGCTGCGAAGGGGCGTCTCCGGGTGGTTGACGGGCTAAGTGCGTATCTGCCTATTAGGAAGGATCTTACGGATCCCGACGCGATTTGTGCGGTCGCAAAATCACTGTTGCGATCCGGCTGAGGATTCCCCTATAATCCGCGGCCGCGCCCGGCGATTCTGCAATTCCGGCGCACTGCATTTCTGTCGTCTCATCAACATTTCACGTTTACCTGCGCAAGCACCGGCGGTGGTGCTGCGCGGATGCCACGGAAGGCGAGAGCCGCTTGTTGCGCTGCCACGACCAAACCACTGGGCAACTTCGATTGTCCGCCTGGGCCAGCCTGGCTGTGCTGGTCTGGATGGCCGTGGCTTCGTCGTTTGAGACGGCGTCGGCCCAGAATTTGATGAATGGTGGTTCGCCGTTTCCGTTGCAGGGGATGCCAGCCCCTCTCAGGCCCAACAGCTATGTCATCCAAGGACCATCGAGCGTAAGCACGCCGACCCGGCCGTCGGGCTGGCCTGGCGCTCCGCCCGCCGCGGGAATTACGTCCGGATCACCGATCACCCAGGGAGGTACCGCGTCCGGCAAGACGTCGAATATCGACAAGTCGATGCAGTTCGATTTGGTCGACTTGGACGGGGCCCGCCAGATCGCGCGGGTTGGGCCCGAGGTGATTCAGGACTACGAAGTGAGCACTTACGTCAACGAAGTGCTGGAGCACAACGCGTCCAAGATTCCGCCGAATCAACTAGAGACTGTTCGCAACAAACTCACGCGCGACCGACTGAATAACCTGATCGAGGTCAAACTGGCCTTGGTCGATGCGCAGCGCAAGGTGCCCCCCGAAGCCCTGCCGAAGATTATGCAAAGTCTCGAACAGGATTTCGAAGGGAAGGAAGTCAAGAAAAAGATCGCAGCCCTGAAGCTGAAGTCGCGCGCCGAGCTGGAGGCCAAAATGCGCGAGCGCGGCTCGTCGCTCGATCGAGAGCGGCAGGCTTTCGTCGAGCAGCAATTGGCCTTCGGCTGGATTGCGCAACAGACCAAGACCAAGCATGAAGCCACGCACGAAGACATGCTGGCCTACTATCTGCAGCATCTGGAAGATTACTCGTTTAACGCCAAGGCCCGTTGGGAAGAAATACGGCTTCGCGTCGCCAACTTTCCTAGCCGCGAAGCGGCGCGGCGCGCCCTGGGCGATCTCGGCAATGCGATAATACACGGGGCGAACTTTGCCGAGTTGGCGCGCACCAAATCGCAAGGGCCAACCGCCGCGGACGGGGGCCAATACGATTGGACCACGCAAGGCAGCCTGGCCTCGGACCTGACCGACGAAGCCCTCTTTTCGTTGCCCATCGGACGAATGAGCCAGATCCTCGACGACGGCCGGAGCGCAACCGTCTCGATCGTGCGCGTGCTCGAGCGCAAAGAAGCCGGCCGCGAGCCATTCACTGAGGTCCAGTCCGAGATTAAGGACAAGTTGGCCGTGGCCCACTCAGTAAAGGACAAGATCAAGCTGCACGAGTACATGGAAAAGCTCCGCGCCGATACGCCCGTCTGGACCATCTACGACGAACAGCTCGCGCCCGACGCCGAGGCGAATGCGCAAAACCGTCCCCAGCAGAATGACGGAGGCCCGGTAAGCAGTACGACGATGCGCCCGGCCACGCCGAATGACGGAAAAACCAAGCCTGCCAATCCGTACCTGCGGTAAGCAACCGCCTGCGAACATGGCGGCGCGAAAGCCGCTATTCTTACCGGCATGATCCCGGTTCAAAGTCACGTTGCGGTGTTGCATATCTTACGGACGCAACGGACACGAGCCGACCTCCTCCGTCGGATTTGCCAACGATGAATGCCAACCTTCCCACGGGCCCTCGGCAAAACGTCGAGCTGAAGGCGCGGCTGGTCGACTTGCCTGGCGCACGAGCCTTGGCTGCCAGGCTATCTGGCGGCCCGCCGGAAATCATCGCCCAGGTTGATACGTATTTCGCCTGCGCCCATGGACGATTGAAACTGCGCACGATTGTCGGGGACCACAGCGAACTCATCGCGTATGTTCGGACCGACGAAATCGCGCCGCGGGCGAGCCGCTACCGCATCATACCCGTGCCCGACGCCGCGGCGCTCGGCGATGCACTATCGGCGGCATTAGGCGTCCTGGTGATTGTCGAGAAACGGCGCGAGATTTCTCTATACAACAATGTGCGGATTCATCTCGATCAGGTCCAAGGCCTGGGGACCTTTCTGGAATTCGAAGCCGTGCTGGAAGCGCACCAACCGCTGGCTGTGGGCGAGCTGCAGGTGCGCGAACTCGCCCGCCAATTCGGCCTGTTGCCCGAACATCTTGTCGGTGGGTCGTATAGCGACTTGCTTCTCGCCGCGCCATCTTAGCGCAGCGGACGCCACGCGCCCGGCAAAATCCGGCCGCAACTTTCGAAACGGCAAGCTTGTATTAGCCGTAGCGATACTGCGCGCAGCGAATTGTGGAACCGTCGTCGCGCCGTTAAACTGCAGTTTCCACTGCATTTGGCTACTGGCCTGGGAGTGTCGGGTATGAGTTCCGTTATGAATGGCGACGCCGCGCCGGCGAAGACGGCGAAGCTGCGTTTGGGCGAAACTGAAATCGATGTGCCTGTCGTCGAAGGGACAGAGCACGAAAAGGCCATCGACATTTCGCACTTGCGGGCCGAAACGGGATACATCACCCTGGACGAAGGTTATGTCAATACCGGCGCCACCACGAGCGCGATCACTTTCCTCGACGGCGAGAAGGGGATTCTGCGCTACCGTGGATACCCGATCGAAGTGTTGGCCAAGGAATGTCGGTTTCTCGAAACCAGCTACCTGTTGATCTACGGCGAGCTGCCGAATGCCGAGCAACTCGATACGTTCCGCAACAATCTGCGCCGTCATACGATGTTGCACGAGGACATGAAGTCCTTCTACAACGGCTTTCCGCGCGACGCGCATCCGATGGCGATTCTCAGTTCGGTGGTGGGCGCACTCTCGACCTTTTACCAGGATTCGCTCGACCCGCGCGATCCGAAGCAAGTCGAGATTTCGGTATACCGCCTAATCGCCAAGCTGCCGACGATCGCGGCCTTCAGCTACAAGAAATCGATCGGCCAGCCGTTCGTCTATCCGCAGAACGACGTGGGCTACTGCGAGAATTTTCTGCGCATGATGTTCTCGGTGCCGAGCGAGCCTTACGAAGTAGACCCTGATTTTGTCGAGGCGCTCAATCTGCTGTTGATCGTCCATGCCGACCACGAGCAGAATTGCAGCACGTCGACGGTGCGGATGGTGGGCTCGAGCAACGCGAACTTGTTTGCGTCGATTTCGGCCGGCATCTGCGCCCTGTGGGGTCCGCTGCACGGCGGCGCCAATCAGGCCTGCATCGAGATGCTGGAACAGATTCGCGCCTCGGGGACCGACGTGGGGCGTTACGTCGAAATGTCCAAGGACAAGAACAGCGGCGTCCGCCTGATGGGTTTTGGCCATCGCGTATACAAGAACTTCGATCCCCGCGCGACGATCATCAAAAGCGTTTGCGATCGCCTGCTGACCAAGACCAAGATCCAGGGATCGATCTTCGAGATTGCTCAGCACCTCGAGTCTGCCGCGCTTTCGGATTCGTACTTTATCGAGCGCAAGCTGTACCCCAACGTTGATTTCTATTCCGGCATCATCTACCGCGCCATGGGCATTCCGGTGCAGATGTTCACGGTGTTGTTTGCCATCGGTCGGCTGCCCGGCTGGATCGCGCACTGGATGGAGATGCACGCTTCGCCGACCAAGAAGATTTGCCGTCCGCGGCAAATCTATACCGGTCCGCAGAAGCGAGAATTCGTGCCGCTGGAAAAGCGCTAAAAGCGCGGCTGCCTAGGCCTTCATCCGCATGCAGTGTTTAGCACCGCAGGCGCTTTTTCTGGTCTCTACTTGCGCCGGATTTCTCGTGCCTGTGCGCTCTAGACAGGTCTGGCGACGCCCATTTTTGGGGGCTGCCGATCGCATGGCGGCCCGACTCTCTGCCTAACCGGCAAACTTTACCGCGCGCCAAACCTTGCCGGCGGCTTCGTCTGGCGAGCGAGGTCCGTCTGAACCGATAGGAACATGTGGGCGAACCGTGCGGCGCGCCAATCGGTGGCCATCAACGCACGGCCCGAAACGTTGTCCCGCCAGCGTGTGGGAGCGAGGAGCGTGACGTGAGTCGACCCAGCCGAATGTTCCTGTCGGCGATTACCGCCGTTCAATGCATCGCGTTTTCTTCCACGGCATTGCTGGCCGTGGAGTTGCAGGCGACGCGCGTCATGCCAATGCGCGCCGCGGAAGGAACGAAAGGGCCACCGGTCTTGACGGCTGTCTCGCTCAGTCCCGACGGTCGCGAATTTGCCACCGGCGGCGACGATCACGTCGTGCGCGTCTGGAATCTCTCCGACGGATCGCTGCAACGAGAATTGCGCACGCATACCGATTGGGTGCGGGCCGTGGTCTATAACCCGCAGGGCAAAGTTCTGGCGTCGGCCGGCGATGATCATCGCATTCTGTTTTGGGACGCCGCGACCGGTAAGTTGTTGCGCGCTTTGCCCGCCGCAGCCCAAGTCATCTACTGCCTGGCTTTCAGCCAGGACGGCAAGGTATTGGCGGCCACCGGATTCGACAATAAGGTTCGTCTGTACGACGGCACCAGCGGCGATCCGCTGCGAGCTTTGACCGGCACCTGCCCCGATATTCGCGCAGTGGCCTTTTCGCCCGACGGTAAACACCTGGCGGCCGCCGGACGCGACGGCGTAGTGCGGATTTGGGACTACCAGACCGGCGCCGTCGTCCACGAAATCAAGGCCCACAAGCAGCGCGTGCGGGCCCTGGGCTTTTCCGTCGACGGGGCGCAGTTGGCTTCCGGCGGCGAAGATCGCTTTCTACGCATTTGGAATCCGGAAACGGGCACTGAGCTGCACGCCATTCCCAGCCGCCCCGGCAAGATTCACGCACTCGTCTACCTTGCGCCCGAAAAGCTCGTTACTGGCGCAAGCGACAATACGATTCGCATCTGGGATCTGAAGTCCGAAAAGGAAGAGTCGCGCCTGTTGGGACACACCGGCAGCGTTTCTTCGCTGGATTATCAGGCCCAGTCGGGAGTCCTCATCTCGGCCGGCTTCGATACGTCTGTTCGATTGTGGAACCCGCTTGCCGCGGACGACAAGGTCGTCGAAGAGAACCGCGGCCGCACTACGCGGTAGTCCACGTCCGACAATCCGACGCATCGCGCCGGCTCCACGCTCGCAAGGAGGTTGATCGTGGGTTTTTTCAGCAATGTCTTTCGTTTCGCGCGGCGCCGCTCAACCGCTGAATTGACTCTCGCGCCCAAGCGTAACACGCTGTATCGCCGCTGTCGGTTCGAGGAGATGGAAGAGCGCCGCCTGATGGCGGCCGATCTCCACATCGGCGTGGTCTATTACGACCCGGCCAGCGGCGAGGACAACGTTCCCAATACGTTTCAGGTGCAGTTCGACGGCGGTGCCAGCGGCACGCAGTTGACCCACCTGCAGATCAATACCGACAAGGCCCTGGATGGCCTAAGCAATGGCGACCCGTTCTTTAACACGACGGCCGGCAGCCCAGGCGTCTATGGATTTCATCCGTTCCAGGTCGTCTCGAGCGATGGCGTGCAGGTAACCAATGTCAACGTCGTTAACGGCGGCACGACGCTCGACATGTCATTCTCGGGCTTTACAGCCGGCAAGACTCTTGTATTTACCATCGACGTCGACGAGTTGGGTCTTACGCCGCCCGCCAGCGCCGTCGTCGAAGGCGCGGAATTTGCCGGCTCGCATCTCACGGCTACTTTCCAGGCGCCGCACTACGAGGACTTCACCGGCACGAATACGTTCGTGGACGCTTTCGATCCGAAGTTTGCCGGCAGCGGACTGACGCTGCCCAAGGACAATTACGATCCGCCCAATCCCACGCCGTCGTCGGTGCTAACGGCCGGAGCGTTGGCCTCGGGGACACAGATCGCACTGCCCAGCAGCCTTAGTGGTTTTGTGTTTAACGATCTTAACCTGGACAACAAGCAAGAATCCGGCGAGCCGGGCATCGGTAACGTCTTGTTGTCGCTGCAAAGTTGGAATGGCACGCAGTACGTTAATACTGGCCTGACAACCACAACCGATTCCAACGGCGCTTATCACTTCAACAATTTGCAGCCCGGCCAATATCGCGTCGTCGAGACGCAACCGAGCGGCTATTTCAGCGTGGGGGCCGCGGCAGGCACCGTAAGCGGTGTGACGGATGGCACAGTGACCACGCCCGACATCATCAGTAGCGTCGTGCTGTTGGGTGGTGACAACAGTATTCAAAACGATTTTGCCGAGGCGCTGCCGTCGAAGATCAGCGGCTTCGTCTACTACGACCCGAACAACAACGGCATAAAAGATAGCGGCGAGCCCGGGATCCCGAACACAACGGTCGATTTGTACAACGCGCAGCTGCAAAAGGTGGCCACGACGACGACCGATTCCACGGGCTACTACCAATTCTCGAATCTCATGCCGGGCAACTACACCGTTGAGGAGGAGCAGCCTGCCGGATATCTCGACGGCAAGGATAGCGTTGGCTCGGTCGGTGGCGTACTGGCGCCCCCCGACGGCATTTCGAACGTGGTGCTCCTGTCGGGCACGAATGGCGTGAACTACAACTTTGGTGAATTGTTGCCGGCCAGCATCTCGGGCATGGTACACGTCGATATGAACGGTGACTGTATCTATGAGCCGGGGGAACCGCTGCTGGCAGGCGTGACCATCCAGCTTTGGAATTCGTCGAACCAGGTCATCGGCACAACCACGACCGATCAGAACGGACAATACAAGTTCAGCAATTTGTCGCCGTTTGCCACTTACACGGTGCATGAAGTACAACCGGCCGGCTATTTCGAGTTCGGCGATACGGTCGGCTCGGTCGGCGGCACGCTGCAAGGTTTGGACACGATCGCGGGCGCCACGCTCGGGTCGGGCGTCAACGCCACGGATTACGACTTCTGCGTGCAAGCGCCGGCATCGATCTCGGGCATGATCCACGTCGATACCAATGGCGATTGCATCTACGAGCCGGGCGAGCCGCTGTTGGCAGGCGTCACCGTGCAACTGCTCAATTCGTCGAACCAGGTGGTGGCGACCACGGTGACCGATGAAAACGGTCAGTATAAGTTCAGCAACTTGCAGCCCGGCACGTTCACCGTGCATGAAGTGCAGCCGACCGGCTACTTCGAGTTCGGCGATTCGGTGGGCTCGGCCGGCGGTACGCTGCAAGGGTTAGACACGATCGCAAGCGTGACGTTGGGATCGGGCGTGAATGGGACCGAGTACGATTTCTGCGTGCAGGCACCGGCCTCGATCTCGGGCATGATTCACGTCGACACCAACGGCGATTGCATCTACGAGCCCGGCGAGCCGTTGTTGGCCGGTGTCACGGTGCAGTTGATCGATTCGTCGAACCAAATCGTGGCAACGACCGTCACAGACCAGAACGGCCAATACAAGTTCAGCAACCTGATGCCCGGCACATACTCGGTACACGAAGTGCAACCAAATGGCTACTTCGAGTTCGGCAATAGTGTCGGCTCGGCCGGCGGCGCGCTGCAAGGTCTCGATACCATCACGGGCGCCACGTTGGGCTCGGGAGTGAACGCCACCGACTACGATTTTTGCGTGCAGGCTCCGGCTTCGATCTCGGGCATGATTCACGTCGATACCAACGGTGACTGCATCTACGAGCCCGGCGAGCCGCTGTTGGCCGGCGTCACGGTGCAACTGCTCAATTCGTCGAACCAGGTGGTCGCCACCACGGTCACGGATCAGAACGGACAGTACAACTTCAGCAACTTGCAGCCCGGCACGTACACCGTACACGAGGTGCAACCGACGGGTTACTTCGAGTTTGGCGATTCGGTGGGCTCGGTCGGCGGCACACTGCAGGGGCTAGACACCATCGCCAGCGTGACACTCGGTTCCGGTGTGAACGGCACCGATTACGATTTCTGCGTGCAGGCGCCAGCCTCGATCTCGGGCATGGTGCACGTCGATCTGAACGGCGACTGCATCTACGAGCCGGGCGAGCCGCTGCTGGCCGGCGTGACCATTCAGTTGCTCAATTCCTCGAACGATGTGGTCGCCACCACGGTGACCGATCAGAACGGGCAATACAAGTTCGGCAACTTGCAGCCTGGCACGTATACGGTGCATGAAGTCCAGCCGGCTGGCTATTACGAATTCGGCGACTCGGTCGGTTCGGCCGGCGGCACCCTGCAAGGGCTCGATACGATCGCGGGCGCCGCGCTCGGCTCGGGCGTGAATGCCACCGATTACGATTTCTGCGTACAGACGCCGCCCACGATCTCGGGCATGGTACACGTCGACCTGAACGGTGATTGCATCTACGAGCCGGGCGAGCCGCTGCTGGCTGGTGTGACGATTCAACTGATCGATTCGTCGAACCAGGTGGTGGCCACCACCGTGACCGATCAGAACGGTCAGTACAAATTCACGAACCTCACGCCCGGCACCTACACCGTACACGAGGTGCAGCCGGCCGGATATTACGAGTTCGGCGATTCCGTGGGCTCGGCCGGCGGCATGCTGCAGGGGCTCGACACCATAGTCAATGTGCCGTTGGCCGCCGGCGTAAACGCCACGGACTACAACTTCTGCGTGCAAACGCCTCCCAGCATTTCTGGCATGGTACACGTCGACTTGAATGGCGACTGCATCTACGAGCCGGGCGAACCGTTGTTGGCGGGCGTTACCATTCAACTGATCGATTCCTCGAATCAGGTGGTCGCCAGCACGGTGACCGATCAAAACGGTCAATACAAGTTCAGCAACTTGCAGCCGGGCACGTATACCGTACACGAATTGCCATTGTCGCCCTACAAGGAATTCGGCGACAGTGTCGGCTCGGTCGGGGGCACGTTGGTGGGTGTCGACACGATCACCAGCATTCCGATCGCCGCCGGAGTCACAGCGACCGACTACGATTTCTGCGTGCAGGCGCCGAGCTTCATTCCTTTGTCCACGTTTAATATCCCGAGCCTCGTGCCGATGGCGAATCCGCCGACGCCGATCATTATCATTCCTACCCCGTTGACCGACTCAACGAGCGTTCCGTTGTCGCTGTACTACGGCGGCGGATATGCCGGAGGCTACACCTGGCACTTGAGCATCGTCGACGCCGGTGAACCGCGCGGCGTGCAAGCGCCACAGACGCAGGTCGCATTGATCAGTATGAAAAGCGATCCGTTCCAGATGGGCGGCGAGGAAGTCCACAACTCGGAATGGGTACTTGGCCAGGACGGAGACGAGGAAGCTGCTCAGCGTTTGGTCCGCTTCGGCATGCGTAATGGCATTCCGGTCACAGGCGACTTCAACGGCGACGGCATTACCGACGTCGGCTTCTTCTACAATGGCCAGTGGTTCATCGATCTCAATAGCAATAGCCAGTGGGACGAGGGGGACTTGTGGGCCAAGCTCGGCCACGAAGGGGACAAACCCGTCACCGGCGACTGGGACGGCGACGGCAAGACCGATATCGGAATCTTCGGCCGCGCCTGGCCAGGCGATCCCTCGGCCATTCGTCGCGAGCCGGGCTTGCCCGCTCCACTTAACACCAAGACCGGGCCGAAGAAAAACGTACCGCCAGAAACCGAAGAGGCGGCACTCGGCTATCGCACGCTCAAGCACACCTCGAAGGGAGACTATCGTGCAGACGTGATCGATCACGTCTTCCATTACGGCACCCCGGGCGACATTCCGGTCACGGGCGATTGGCACGGCACCGGCGTACACACGATCGGCTTGTTCTACAAGGGTCGCTGGCTTCTCGACAGCAACGGCGACGGAAAATGGACCGAGAACGATAGCGACTTCCGCTACGGTGTCGACGGCGATCAGCCCATCGTGGGCGACTTCAACGGCGATGGCATCGACGAGTTGGGTGTCTATCGTGCCGGCACCTGGTATGTCGACACCAACGGCGACCGCGTGCTCGACGCGCGCGACAAGCTGTTCGAGCTCGGTGCCCCGGGCGACGTGGCCGTGGTGGGCGACTGGAACGGAGACGGCGTCGACGAGCCAGGCGTGTACCACGAAGGGGCACAGAACGTCGCGGCCGCGGTGCCTGCCGCGCCGGCGCCCACGGTCACCGAGTAAGCACTGCGTCGTTCGTTCTCTCTATCGCGCCGCATGAGCGCGGCGGCTGACGCATCGCCAGTCGCTGCGCTCGATCGCACGGCGCGAGCGCGCTGACACGCGCCTTACAATCGGCAGACTCTGCCACGCTTGGCCAGCTTCAGCTGTTGCCAAGCGTTTCATGTGTTACCACTGCGCTAAATCGACAGAAGTGGTACACTCGGAACTGGGCGAAAATATTCTGCGCTCGGTAATGGAATCGGACTATAGTTCCGTTGCCGGGTTCCCGGCACCGCCGCTTCACGCGGCCCCATGTCTTGTCAGAGCATCATGTCGAACGCACCTGGAGAGACCGTCATGGGCACGCACTTACATGCGCTGTTGCGCTTGAGCGCAATTGCCACCCGTCGGGCTTTGCTGCTGGCCGGCGCGAGCGCCTTGACCTGCCAATGCGCCGTTGTTTCGGCCGATGAGTCCGCAGCGCGCAACGAACGAACCAACGTCGCCGGCAACGTGCAATATTCTGCGCGATTAAGCGTGCTCAATGGTGGGCACCGCCGCGGCCAGGGACTGGCGCCGGAACAGTTCGCCAAGGAAACGGCCGGCCTGCCAGATTTGTTCGCCGAGGCACGACCCGAGCTCAGTCGCTCGCGGTGGACATTTCTGGGAGCGAACCTCTCCCAGGGTAATATCTCGAATGTGGCCACGCCGAGCCGAGCCTTGCCGATTGCCGGCGACTTCGACGGCGATGGTCAAGGCGAGGTGGGAGTATTCATAGACGGCCAGTGGTTCATCGATCTCAACAGCAATGGCGTGTGGGATCAGGAAGACCTGTGGGCGCGCCTCGGCGGCGCCGGAGATCAGCCGCTCGTGGGGGACTGGGACGGTGACGGCAAATCCGACATCGGCGTTTTCGGCGTAGACGCCACAGCCGTCGGCGGCGACGCGGGATTGCCCGATGCCGATAATGCGGGCGCCAGTCAAACGAATTCGACGGCTACTGGCCAGTCAGGTCGCCCGGCGCGCCTCGCCAAGGGGGGCGTCGCCGGCGACTTGCTGGCAGACCCGGTCGATCATGTGCTGCTGTTCGGCTCGGAGCCGGGTAGCGCCGTGGCCGGAGATTTCAACGGCGACGGGGTCGATACCATTGCCGTCTTTCGGAATGGACGATGGACGATCGACGTCGATGGTGACGGCCGGGCTAGCGCCGCGGACGCGTTCGCCGAGTTCGGCGGCGCCGATGATCTGCCGGTGGCCGGCGATTTCAACGGCGATGGCATCGACGAGATCGGTGTCTACCGATCGGGAAAATGGCTCATTCAGACCGACATCAAGGCGCCGGCCGAAGAAGCCGACGTCATCGAGCTGGGCGGTCCCCGCTTCCTGCCCGTGGTGGGAGATTGGGACGGCGATGGCTGCGATGATCTGGCGGTTTACCGCGACAAATAGCAGTCGAACTATGCGATCGTGAATCGCTTCGCGATCGAACTTGGAAATGCAGAAACCTTTGCGATTGGTTTCTCCGTGCGAGCCGGCGGTGGATTGTTTGTTACGATCCACCGTCGGTTTTTTTGTTGCGCGATCACCAGGCGATGATGCGCCGCCCGCTTGCAACATGCAGGGCGGCCGTCCGTTAGGCCTTCTTCAGCTTCTCGACCTCGGCCAGGACCTCGGCGATTTCTTTCTCGATCCGCCCGGCGTCGGCCGGATCGTCCATCTGCTTCTTGACGCCGGCTAATTGCAGTCGCAGCTTCTGCAGCCGCGTGTTCA
This sequence comes from Pirellulales bacterium, assembly GCA_036490175.1. Classification (NCBI taxonomy): domain Bacteria; kingdom Pseudomonadati; phylum Planctomycetota; class Planctomycetia; order Pirellulales; species Pirellulales bacterium. Next base: position 31,249 of record DASXEJ010000180.1, read on the forward strand.
ACAGGTCGATGCGCTTCTTGGCCTTTTTATCCATCGTCGATTCCATCGAAAGTTTGCGGGACCTTGCCGCCACGCCCAAGGGTAGGCCATTTAGCGGTCGCTACTGACCGCCACCGGCGGCGTGGCCGCAGACTTCAAGGGCGCGTTCATCGTTACATTCCGCATCACGCCCGAGATACACACCAACAGCACGGCCAGTCCCACGTTCAGGTTCAGCCAGGTACGGGCGTTCTGCCGCATCCGTTGCGCAACCGCTGTGCGCCCCGACAGAAAGCTGGCCAGCGTAAAGATCGCCAGCGCCAGCAGAAACTTGATGCCGAACAGCATTTGGTAGGCCGGCGGCAACTTGTACCGGCTATTGAGCGTGAAAAAGTTGTAGAACCCGCTTATGAGCAACAACAGGATCGCGCCCATGATCCACTTCGACCATCGCGAGCGAATCGCCTCGTGCAGCGTGGCACGTTGCGCGTCGGGCACTTCGGCCAACGACGGCAGTAGTGCCATGCGCATAAAAATAGCTCCCCCCACGGCCACCATGGCCGGCAGGATGTGCAACCAACGAAACAACACGCTTACAAAATCGATTTCCACGCGATTCATCCTTTTAACAGCGAAACAGCGGGGCCAACCCGTGTCGAATGATCGTAGGCCGGCGCGGCACGCCTGTCCAGGCGGCCACACCGCGAGGCCGGCACGGCTGTCATGATCGCGCCAGGATGTCGCGGACTGTAAAGTTGCCACCCTCGGAATCGCCCCTGCTATGATGCGCCTGCGGCGGCAGAGTACCCTAAGCCGGCACAGGTTCGAGCCGCGCGTTCGACCTTGCCTCTCTGGGGATACCCCAGGGGATCGTGAAGGATTAGGATTTCGTCGCGTGAGAGCCCATGCGTTGCACGCATACAGTCTCACGCTGGACCAGACTCGTTAGGGTACTCTGTCGCCCATTTCACGATGCACGCGAACGAGAATATCGCGCGAGCGCTGTCGGCGGCTTTCCTTGCCGGGCCGTTCGAAGAAGAGTCATTAGTCGAACGTGGCGCCCGCCTGTTAGGGCGACGTTCTCCTTGGCTGAACTCTTTGGCTCGGCGGCTGTGCCGGCGCTTCGCTAGCAAAGCTAGACCGCGGCGTGCGCTCATCGAGAAGCTGATACGGAACGATGCAGGCTTTGTACGCGCTTCTGCCCTCCATCGCGTGCGCGTGATCCAGTGGCTGAGGGCGCCGGCCGTGATGAGTCCGGTCTCGGCGGCCCGTTTGTGGGGCGTCCCCGAGATCCGCACCGCCGGAGAGCTGGCGCAATGGCTGGGAGTTAGCAATAGCGAGTTGGCGTGGTTTGCGGACCTGAAAGGGCTCGCATGCCAATGCAGCCGACCGAAGTTGCGACATTATCACTACCTGCCACTACGGAAACGAGACGGGCAGATGCGCCTTATCGAAGCACCCAAACCGCGTTTGAAGGAAATTCAGCGATAGATTCTCAATGGCATTCTCGACCATATTCCGCTACATGCCGCGGCTCACGGTTTTTGCCACGAGCGTTCGATCAGGACCTTCGCCGCACCCCATGTCGGTAAACAAGTCGTGCTGCGACTCGATCTGCGTGAGTTCTTTCCATCGATATCGCGTGCCCGAATCCAGGCTTTGTTTCGCACGGTAGGCTATCCTGATACGGTCGCCAACCTGCTAGGCGGCCTCTGCACCAACCGCACGCCTGAGGACGTTTGGGAGGCGGCCGCGTCACACGAGGGCCCGCACGGCATGCGCGCGCGGTACGCGCAGCCGCACCTTCCGCAGGGCGCGCCGACCTCGCCGGCGCTGGCGAATCTGGCCGCCTTTCGATTGGATTGTCGGTTGTCGGGCCTCGCTCAGTCCGCGGCTGCGGTCTACACACGCTATGCAGATGATTTGGCCTTCTCGGGCGGGGAAGAATTCCAGCGCGTCGTCGAGCGGTTTCGGCACCATGTCTGTGCGACCGCGATTGAGGAGGGCTTCGCTGTGCATCATCGCAAGACGCGCATCATGCGCCGTGGGGTCCGGCAACGCCTGGCGGGTATTGTGGTAAACGACCGATTGAACGTCATGAGGGCGGATTTCGATTGCCTCAAGGCGACGCTGACAAACTGCATTCGTCACGGCGTGACGGACCAGAATCGCGCCGGCCACGACAATTTTCGCGCCCACCTGCTAGGTCGCATCGCATTCATTGATTCCCTGAATGCGACCCGCGGCCGACGGTTACGCGAATTGTTTGAGCAGATTTCCTGGTAGCCACTGTGCCGAGTCAGTCCTGCGAGCCGACCACATCAGCCTTTTTCCGCTAGCAGCCGATCGACCACCGCCAGCGCTTGCCTCTGGTCGAGAATCTGTCCGTCTAGCTGGGCATTGCGGACGCGTTCCAGCAGCATGCGGTAGATCGCCCCCTTCGGCACGCCATGCCTGGCCAGGTCGTCGCCGCTGATTAGCGGGGGAGGGATCAGTTGGTCCTGCGGCCAGGCCAGCCGTGCGCGACAAAACTCCACGTCGGCCGCGTGTTGCAATGCGACGTCAGCGGCGTCGGCGGCCTCGGCCTCGTGCAACGCCACCAGCTCGGACCCACCGGCCGCTACCAGCAACGGCTGTAACGTCGACCAAGGCTGGCGCGCCGCGTCCGTCAGTCGTCCATGATGTTCGACTAACCACGTAGCCCGATCTTGCTCCTTGTTCGATAACCGCCAACGCTCGCAAATCGTGGTCACCGTCTGCACGGCCTGCGCGCGGGCCGATTCCACTTGCTGCGGATTGTCGGCATGCGGAGGCTGCTCTGCCGACGCATGTGCCAAGGCCGCCAACGCCAAGGGGAACGTCGGCTCGCGGAGTGCCGCCAGCACCTGCCGCGTGTGCCGCCACAGATCGACGCCGTGCGGCGTTGGGTCACCCGTGCGCGACACATCGACTTCGTCGGAAATCAATGTCAGCAATTCGGGCAGCAACGCCTGGAGCAACCCCGAGCGGTGCAACAGCTCCACGGCCTCGGCCCGTTGGGCATGCACCAGCATCTTGCGCATCTCCTGGGCGATGCGTTCGGGGCTGACGACGTTGATCGTATTAGCCATCTCGTCGATGGCCTTGAGCGTGGCCTCATCGAGTGCAAAGTCGAAGCCGGCCGCGATCCGCACGGCGCGGATCATGCGCAGCTTATCCTCTGAGAATCGTGCGCGCGGATCGCCAATCGCGCGGACCAGCCGTCGCTCCAGGTCGGCGACTCCGCCCACGTAGTCGATCACGCGTTCTTCGAGCGGGTCGTAGAACAGGCCGTTGATCGTAAAATCGCGCCGTTGCGCGTCGTCTTCTGGTGTGCTGAAAACGATGGCGTCCGGATGGCGACCGTCGCTGTACTGGGCATCGCGGCGAAACGTGGTCACCTCGACCATGCCAGCCCCTTTGCCCCCCAGCACGGCCACAACACCAAAAGCTGCGCCGATTTCCAGCGTGTGGCGGCGCCCGAACACCTGGCGGATCTCGGGCGGCGTGGCACTGGTGGCAACGTCGTAGTCGTTGGGAGTGCGGCCCAGCAATTGGTCGCGCACACAGCCTCCGGCCCACAATGCCCGGTAGCCCGCCTCGCGCAGCTTGCGGAGCACGTGGACGGCCAGCTCGCGCTGCTCGGAAGGAGATACCTTGGTCACCGACAAACTCCGGCCGCATTATGGTTTCGCCGCATGCTCGCGCAAATACGCCGCCAGACCTGGCAAGTCGTCGGTGTTGATCAGATCAACGCCTGCCGCCGCCAATTCTCCCCACACCGCCGGGTTCGATGGTATTGCCCAGAAGCGAACCTTCCGGCCTTTGGCATGAGCCTTGGCAACCGAGGTTTGCAGCAGTTCTTTTTCGGCCGCGGGAATTTCTCCCTTGCCGCGCCAACGGAAATGTACCATCCAGTTGTCGCTCACCAGGGGCATCAGGTTCGCGGGCAGGTCGGAATCGAGATCGCTCAGCCGGCCGTCGATCCCGGCATAGCGAATCTTGTCTGCCGCAATCCGATCCGCCGGTCGATCGCCCGAGATAACCACGGTTACTGCGCCCGGCGTGACCTGGCCATCGCGCACCACGGTCAGCATTTCTGCATAGCGAGCCAGCATTTTTGCCAACACTTCGTAGGCTTGCGCACCATCGGTCTTGATATCAATGAGCAGGGTAAACGGGGGGCCATCGCGATAGACGCGTCCGCCATTTTCGCGAACACGTGCCAAGAGTGGATCGAGATAGAGCGCTTCGAGCGTGCGTTCTGGTTTGACGTCGCGGCGATTGTGCGCGACCAGCAGCGCGCCGTCGACCAGATAGATATCGGCCTCGACGCTGCAAAAACCCTGGTCGAGCGCATCCAGCAGCGGGCGTTTGTGCTCGTAGTCGTTGTGCGCATGAGCGTTTGCTAGCGGTACCACGGCATCTGCGGCAATAGCCTGCGATGTCAGCAGCAGCCCGGACCAGAGAAATAAGCCCAAGCAACCACCGTACGTGGCTGCCCAAACTCCGCGAAAGTATCGCCTCATAGCTGGTGAGTCTCCCTTGTTGCCTGGTCGGTCGCAGCTTAGATTGGGGCCTCTGATTGTCGCACAACGCTGGGTGAATTCCAACCTTCGTGCTCTGTGACAGGTCGGTCGCTCAAGCTGTGCTTTGGCCCACTGCCGTGGCGTGCAAGTCATGTGGACGACTTTGCGGCAAGCATCGAGAACGATGCTCTTGCGACCGTCGCACCCGCATTTATTGCCACGCCAGGCCACTTCATTCTTCCGTGATAAAGGTACCTCTGCATGAAAGCGATCGCCGTCCATCCAGGCAAGGCCAACAGCGTCCACCTGGCGAGCCTGCCCAAGCCCCGAGTTGACGAGATCCCCGGCGGCCGTGGCGTGCTGGTGCGCGTGCTCAAGGTCGGCATCGATGCCACGGACAAGGAAATCAACGAGGCCAAGTATGGAGCGTCCCCGCCGGGATACGAC
>DASXEJ010000181.1 GCA_036490175.1 Pirellulales bacterium
GTAGGATCTGGGGACTTCTCTCGGGAGTATCAGGCCGAGGTTACCAAGCGGCCCGAACTGAAGGGTCGCATTACCTTCCTCGAACAAGTTGCCAACGTTGCACCGATTCTGCAGGAATTGGACCTTCTTGTCATGCCGTCGCTTTGGGAAGCCTGCCCAATATTGCCGATGGAGGCAATGGTATCCGGCGTGCCGGTCTTGGGAACCGACTGCATCGGGCTGCGAGAGGTTCTCAGCAATTCTCCATCCGTGATGGTGCCGGCGAACGATCCAGCGGCGCTTGCCGATGCGCTGCGGCGGGCATTGGAAGACTCCTGGAAGGCGGATGCCGTCGGCTATGTGCCGGCCGCGCAGCGGCGGTTCGATGTGCAGCCAGTAGGCCAAACTTTAGCCACTCTCTTTGCATCACTTGTCGAGGCGCCAGTCGGCCGTCGCCCATTGTTACACGAAGACGTAATCAGCACGGAAAACACCCGCGAAGACGATGAGGGAGTAAAGGAGTTTTCTAAATGCTAGGCGTCTCGGTCGTTATTCCCTGTTACAACGCCGCTAAGTACCTACGCGAGACGCTCGACAGCGTGCTAGCACAGGAGTATGACGGGCCTCTCGAAGTGCTCGTTGCCGACGACGGATCCCATGACGGAAGCCCGGAAATCGTCGCCTCGTATGCGCCGCATGTCCAACTGTTGGTAAGAGAGCTGCACGAAAACCGCTCGGCTTCTTGTGCGCGCAATCGTTGCTTGCGGGCTGCGACGCAACCGCTCATAGCGTTCCTCGACGCCGACGATCTGTGGATGCCAGGGCACCTGTCGGCATTGGCCCAGGCAATGCAGCGGCGACCCGACCTAGGGCTGGTCTATGACAAGGGATACTTCGTCAACTCCGATGGCAGCATCATTGGACCGCAATTTCCGGAGCCGCACCGCCCACGCATCAAGCCCGACGATTTGCTTCTCGAGCAATGCTTTGTTCCCGCCGGCGTGATGGTGCGTCGTCTGGCGTTCAATCGGGTGGGGGTTTTCAACGAGACGCTTGGACATGCCGAAGATCACGACATGTGGCTGCGCGTTCTGGAATCTTTTCCGGCCGAGCATGTGCCGCATTGCGGATACAAATATCGGCTACATGACGGCCAGAAGTCGCTCAAGCCCGCACTGTGGCTGAACGTGGATCGAGTCCTCGCGAAAGCATGCGCACGGTATCCCTATAGCCGCCAGAGCATTCGCAAACGGAAGGCAGTGATCGCTTATCGATTCAGTGAGATTGCATTCCGAGAGAGGCGCTACGTGGCAGGCACATACCTTTTGGCAAAGGCAACTTGGCTCGACCCGCTACGGGCAGTTCACGAAGCTTGGACCAGGTTCAGATCAGCCGACAACAGCGCACCGGCGTCGTTCAATACAATGCCTAACTGAAGGTCAGACCGATGCGGCTACGGCTTGCGACAAATATGTTATCCGGCCTTTTGAAGCTCTCAATGCTCGGACAGCGACAAGGGCCACATATCACGCGCTACTATATGTACAACCATTTGTCGCAAATAATGCCGGGCGTGCCGGCCAGCGCACGAGTGTTGTCGATTAGCCATTCCATCGCGCTTTGCGAGTCTCTCGGAATGCCGACCTCGCAAATTGTCGAGGCTAACTATCCAGCCGTAAACATCCTATCGCTTCCCTATCCCGACGACGAATTCGATTTTGTCGTCAGCGATCAGGTCCTGGAGCATGTCGAGGGAGACCCTTATGTCGCGGTTGCCGAAACATTTCGCGTGCTGAAGCCTGGCGGAGTGGCGATCCACACCACGTGCTTTATGAACCCGGTTCATGGCGCGCCAAGCGATTTTTGGCGATTCAGTCCCGACGCACTTCGCCTGCTCTGTCCGAGCTCCGCAACGATCGTCGATGCTGCCGGGTGGGGAAATCCATACGTCTTCATTGTTATGTCTTTGGGTCTTCGTTATCTGGGGGTTCCCGACGCGCGATGGCACCCGTTTCACTGGGCGGCCATGTCAAACCATCCCAGGCTGCCAGTTACTACGTGGGTTGTGGCGAAAAAGGCGTGACCATCAGTCGGTCGTCGTTGCTGCCTCCGAGACACAAGTTCATCAGCGTAAGCTCATACATGGCACAAACGTTGCAGTTACTGAGCCTTGGTTGCGACTCGCGAAATAGTTCGGATCACACGTTCTCTGACGGACAGGTCACGACAATGGTGCTCGCCGACCATTGTATATCCTGATTTGTCGAGTTGCGCCATGACGGCATCACATCTGTACAGAAGCTTGGAGATATGACAGGTCTGGCCAGCCGCGAGCATCGGCGACTCGTGATCAATGCGATTACGAATGCGCTATACTTTGCCTCGACCGTAGTAGTCGTCTTCTTCGTGTCGCCAATCCTGGTACATGGGCTTGGCGACAATCGCTATGGCGCGTGGTTACTGGTCAATTCGGTTGTCGCCTACATGGCCCTGGCCGAACTAGGTGTGGGCGCGTCGGTCGTGCGCTACGTATCCAGGTTCGACGGATTGCACGATCAGGACGCGATCAACCGCATCTTCAGCACTAGTCTGTTCATCTTTGGTTGCGTGGGGGTCGTGCTGCTGCTAACGACCTCGGCGTTGGCCATCTTCTGGGCGCGCCCTTTCGGAGTCGACCAGACTGTGGCTGACGAGATGCGCTGGCTTTTGGTCGTGCTGGGCGCGAACCTGGCCATTGCCTTCCCGTTGGGACTTTACAAAACCGTGCTCGTCGGATTGGGGCAATATCCGATAGTCAACGCTGTCAGAATATCAAGCCTGATAGTGCGGAATGTACTACTAGTAGCATGCGTCCACTACGATGGCAGTCTGTTGACAATCGGTCTGGCCATTACGTGCGGATCGTTGTTGGATCATGTTTGCTCGACTGCGGCCGCGTATCGCTACTTGCCTGGCTTACGGTTCGGCTGGCGGTTCGTCGACCGCGAGACGTTACGTGCCATCCGCGGATACAGCGGTTATGTGTTTTTGACTTACATCGCCTATCGGATTGCCACCGAGAGCAATCCTTTAATCGTGGGCGCATTCCTGACACCCACCGCGGTTACGTACTTTGGCATCGCCTGTAGCCTGTCGAATCAGGCCGGCGACGGGTTGCGGACGGCCATAGCCGTCCTCACGCCAACAGTCAGTAGGTGGGACGCCTTGGGTGCTGAGACTGCCATCGCTCGCCTGCTTGTGACCGGCACAAGGTATTTGCTTTACATGGCGGTGCCGATTCAAGTGGGCCTTATCCTGCTGGGACGACAGTTCATCGCGCTATGGATGGGAACGACGTACGCCCAGCAGTGCTATCCGGCGCTAGTGGTATTCGCGATGCCGTTGGCCCTTGTACTGGCGCAAGCGATGAGTGCCCGCATTCTGGAAGGCCTCGGCAAGGTGGCCCCGCTCTTTGTGCTCACGCTGGTACAAGGAGCATTGGTGGTGACCCTGGGTGTGGCGTTAATCGGTCCGCTGGGCATCATCGGTGTAGCCACGGCAGCGACTGTGGCATCGGTTGTGCAGAGTGTCGGAGTGATCGTCATCGCCTGCCGCGCGGCGCGCGTTCCGATTGCCAAGTATTCATGGCGCTCCTGGACTCTGCCGACGGTAGCTGCCGCGTACATCTCCGGCGTGTGGCTCCTTGGACGATGGCTGCTACCACCGATAACCACTTGGGCGTCATTCTTCGGCACCGGTTTGGGCGGCATGGCTCTGTATGTGCCCTTCGTCGTATGCCTGGACCCCAGCCTGCGGCGCATCGTGAAAAGTACGATTTCGGGACTTGGCGCTGGTGCACACGCGGCGCCGGTTCAACAACTGGCCGGAGTAAGCCCGCCCGGCGACTAATCGCCGCCGGGCCATGTGGCGGTCGCTGCAAGCCTCTGACCTTCACACCTAACTTTGATCATGACGAACCACACCGCAAGCGTCTCTAGTGCCACAGTACCTGCTACTGAGGTGCCTGCGACCAACGAATCCGCTGTCAACGTACTTGTGGTTGCGAAGCCATCCCTGTTGCGACGCTGCGCACGACGCGCTCGAGAGTTGTCGCGCCGATCGACACGTTCGTTCATCCGCGCGCTCGCCTGCAATCGTGCGACACGGCGAGGTCTTAACGCAGTCTACAGCCGACTAGGGCCACGCAGTAGGGGCACTATTCACGAATCATTTGCCAAGATATTTCGCGGACGGCAACCATCATTTCGCCCCGACGTCTGGAATATAGTCTTCGCAGGGCGACACATCGTCTTACCAATGACCGCCGAACGCATGTGGCTGGACTGGGACTGCGCGCTATCAATCGTCGGGCATGACGTCGAAGTTAAACAGACCTATGCGGCGATCCTGACATCGAAGCGGCGACCGAACTTATTTGTCGATATCGGCGCCAACTACGGCACGCACTCCCTGCTATTTCTGTCGCATAACATCGAGACGCTCAGCTTCGAACCCAATCCATCTTGCCACTCGTACTTGCGTGAGACCTGTCGCCTGAACGCGCTTACCCCACGATTAGAAGAATGTGCGCTCGGCGCGACGCCAGGAACTGTCGAATTATGGTATCCCGAGACAGACACGTGGTTGGGATCGACAGACAAGGATGCACAGCACGACCTGCAGCAGAAGTACTTGACGACCGTGCAGACGGTCCCCCAGAAAACGCTGGATGACTTCTTGGCTTCATTTGTCGGTCGGAACGTGCTGGTAAAAATCGATACCGAAGGCGCGGAATACCAGGTTCTACTCGGCGCCTCTCGGACACTGAAGGAGATACGACCCTGCGTAATTTTCGAGAGCTTGGGAAGCGACGACCGCACGAAGCTGTACGGCCTATTTGTATCGCACAGCTATTCGGTCGCACATTTGCCATTGTTTCCTGATGAAGACCCACACTTGCTTGGCGTCGAACAGTTTTGCGAAAGTTGTTCTTCGAATTTTGTCGCGATTCCCTCTTAAGTTTGTTTTCCGTCTGAAATGCCCGGCCGTTCGTGCCGGAAAAGTCTTCGCATCGCATGCCGACCAACTCTAGTCCTTCCTGAGACATTACTGACCATGTCGAACGTCATCCTCGGCTTATGCGCCAACTATTCGATCGACCAGCTCGCCCCCTTCGTTACTTCTCTGCGCGCGACCGACTTCAACGGCGAAGTCACGTTCTTTGTCGACAGACTTTCGGGCGATACCAAGCGCTTCCTGCATGCGCACGATTGTCGCACAATTCCTTTTCACTCGATCCGGCACTTTCGAGGCGCGCAAACGACTCGCCGGCTTGTCGCCCGCGCAATTCGCACTTTTTGTCCCGCGTCGCCATCGACAAAGGTTCGCTCATTTGTGACGCGCCTCTGGCATTGCGCGGCCAGCCGATACTTTCTCTATGCGACGTACCTGGAGAATACCAATGGCCGTTTTGAAAAGGTCTTGCTAACCGACGTACGCGACGTCGTGTTTCAGCGCGATCCCTTCGACTTTCCGATGCGCGGCGCAATGTGCGCCTTTCAGGAATCGTTGGCTCGCATCGGGGACGATTACTTTAACAGCCAGTGGATCATCGATGGTTTTGGCAAGAAGGTTTTCCAGAAGCTCAGCCATCGGCCTGTATATTGCTCGGGCGTCACGATCGGCACAACGTCGGGTGTGCTCGGTTACTTGGCTGCCATGACAAAGGAATTAACGATTCGCGTCGGCTTTATGGGATACGATCAGGGCATACATAATTACCTGGTTCACACTGACGCTATTCCCGACCTCGCCCATTACACCAATTGGACCGGACCGGTGCTTACACTCGGGACCGTACCAGAGCAAGAACTCGCGATGCCTGCTGACGGATTGTTGCGGAATCATGATGGCGCCATCGTAAATGTGATTCATCAATACGACCGTCAACCAACGATCGCGCCGCGTGTTTTGGGAAGAATAAGTCGCGCATCGCTAGCGCCATCGCCTGTCTATTCTTGACCTCGATCAATTAGCCTTGTTTCATGCCGGCAGGATCGTGATGGCGTCCAACGATATACAAGTGATGCCTGCAGACGACGTCGCCAGCGCCGACTGGCGGCCAAAAGTCGCGGGCATCATGCCGCTCTACAACAAGCGCGACACGGTTCTTGACGCCATCGAAAGTATGTTGGCACAGTCGAGTCCACCCGATGAAATCGTAATCGTCGACGATGGCTCAACAGACGGATCAGGCGACTTAGTCGCCGATAAGTATGTGAACCATCCGTTGATCCGTCTCATTCGGCAGCAGAACCGCGGCGTCAGCGCAGCGCGTAACGCAGCGATCCGCGCATCGACCGCCCCGATTCTGGCTTTCCTCGACGCCGACGACAAATGGCTGCCGCGACGGGTCGAAGAACAGGCCGCGATCATGGTCGCAAATGAAAGCTGCATGATCGTGTTGGGAGCCGCGGTCCTATGCAACGAAAGCATGGGGCGAACTTGGATCGAAGGAGACGTCATACGGCGTGAGACTTATCTGAAGGAATATTTCCGGGAGCAGCACTTGCCCGTCTGTAGCGGCGTAATGGTGCGTCGCGCGGCCTTGAACGAAGTTGGCATGTTCGACGAGAGCTTACAGATGGGAGAAGACCACGATTTGTGGCTGCGCGTGATGCTACGATTCGGCTTCGCGCATCACCCCAAGCCGGTTGTTTGGTATCGATGCTGCCGTCCACAAACGCTCGCCAGCGTAGAACGCGACTTCCTCGGTAACGACATCTATTTTGCCAAACATCGCTATACGTTTGGTCGCGGCATAAGCGGCCGTGTAATCTGGGGTATAGCTTATGCGGCGGTGCTCCGCCGTCATGCCGACTGGTTTTTCAAACATGGCGAAGGATGGCGAGCGCTCAAGAAGATAACGCGCGCGCTGCGGCTTTGGCCGTTTTTCAATCCTCTTCCGTTGACGAAATCCGCTGTGGCTTGCATGTTGGGGCCGCGGGCCTACCAATCGGTAGTATCGCTGACGCACCGATTACGTCGCCGCCGGCCGAACAGAGCGTCATGACCGAACACGCACCCCATTCCAAATCACAGACTCCAACCATTTCCATTGTGTTGCCCACGCACAATGGCAGCCGCTATATCGACCAGTCGATTATGTCGGTAGTCCGCCAGACCTGGCAAGATTGGGAAATGATCGTCGTTAACGACGCGTCAACGGATAGCACTGCCACGATCGTCAATCGATGGACCAACCGAGACCCTAGGATAACGGCCATCCACTTGTCCAAGAATCGGACACTGCCCGGCGCGCTGAACGACGGATTTGCGTTCGCCAAGGGAGAGTTCCACACCTGGACCTCGGATGATAATTGGTATCATCCGCGCGCGCTCGCCGAAATGCTTGCGGTGCTGCGGCAAACTCCCAGCGTATCGGTCGTTTGTACGGACCGTACGAACGTTAATCAGTATGGGACGCCGATCGAAGTGTCCGAGGCAGGCTCGGCAGACGACTTGCACATCATGAACCGCATCGGCGCGTGCTTTCTCTATCGCCGTGAGGTGACGACCGCACTCAATGGCTACGACGAAAATCTTTTTGGAGCAGAGGATTATGATTTTTGGCTGCGCGCTTCATTGCGCTTTCGTTTTACTCGTGTGGCCCAGCCCCTGTACTTTTATCGACTCCAGCCCGGCTCGTTGAGCGCGCGTAAGTTCGCTTTGATCGCCAAGAACGTCGAAGCTGCCGTACGACGATGGCTCCCACAAGTCAACTGGCGAAATGACAACGTTCGTAGCCAGGCCTACAGTGAATGGGGCGTACGTTGCTTGCGCGCGGGAACGTGGGAGAATATCTTCGAGCCCTGGCTGCACAAGGCACAGTGGCTAGACACAGATGCGCGCGCCTTGATGCGTCGCACCGTGCTCAAACGATCGACACAACTTGCCTGGGAAGCCCATTGGCGTCGCGACTGGCAAGCATACGATCGTTTCAAGCAATACATGTTGGAAGTGGGCGACGATCCGGCCGTTGCCCGCCTGCTCGCCAGGAGGGTGTATCCGCGCTGGATCTATCGTGTCAAGGACCAGTTGCGCGCTGCCCGTGACAATGCCGCGCGCTGCATGCCCGAGTCGTGGCGAGCGCCGCCGCCGAGGCAAAGTTGCGCGCAAGTGGACATGCAAGGTTAGCAGGACATGTAATGCACAATATGTACGTCCGCACTGGCACGATCGACGTGCGACAGTCCGGTGGCAATCAATCTGCATATCAACAACTGCCCATACACCTCGGATGTGCCTTCGCGCGACTTTGTGGCTGAATCGCCAGCCGCCTGTGGCGAGCTGTTGTCGCATCAACGTTACACAGTCAATGACTTAAGGCTTCACAATGCTACGCGCGCTTGCCCGCCGGCTTCGAGATCGTACCCCGGCGCCGCTCCGGCGGAACATCGCCCATTTTGGACGGTTCTTTGACAATCAAACCCCGAGCGGAGTGAAAGAATCTCTGGAGTTTCTCAAGCGGCAAGGCTGGTTGCCGACAAGCATCATTGACATCGGTGCATACGTTGGCGACTGGACAAGAATGTGCCGAACCGTTTTCCCAGACGCCGAGGTGCTCATGGTCGAGGCGCAGCAGAACAAGATCGGCAATCTCAAACGGGCATGCGTTGAACTTGGCGCCGGCGTCTCATACGAGCTAGCATTGCTTGGCCCACAGACTGGCACAAACGTGCGCTTTGTTGAAATGGAGACGGGCAGCTCGGTCTTTGAGGAATTGAGCCCATATAAAAGAAATTACGTCGAAAAAAATCAAGTGACTCTCGATTCGCTTATAGCCAGCCGCGGGTGGCCAAACCCAAACTTCTTAAAGCTCGACGTGCAAGGCTATGAATTGGAAGTCTTGAAGGGGGGCTCGAAGGCAGTGCAACATGCGGAGGTCATCCTGTTGGAATCGTCGCTCCTGTCGATCAACAAGGACTGCCCGCTCGTCTTCGACGTTCTGCATTTCATGGCACAAAGCGGTTTTCGCTTGTTGGATATTTGCTCACTGATACGCCGCAGGGATGGTGCACTGTGGCAAACCGACTTGCTATTTCTGCGGTGCGACTCTCAATTGCTCCCAAGCAATAGCTTGGATACGTCCACTTGGTGGTAAGTTTTTTGCGCGGCAGGCAAAGCTTCTGCATGCGATTGATTTTGCGGTACCCGAACCTCTCGACAATCACCTTAGAT
>DASXEJ010000182.1 GCA_036490175.1 Pirellulales bacterium
GCGTTCTCCTTAACGATCGCCTTGTTGATGTCGACTTTTCCGGCCGGGTCGTCGGTCGTATGGTCGATCCATTTCACGGGACCGGCCTTGCCTGGATACTCGGCCGCGAAATCAACCCCGCGCTCGGGCGGAAAGGCAACATCGAACCCATTTTCGTCGGTGTTGTCGAATGGTCCGGCCAGCTTCCAACTCATGACGTAGCCGAAATGGGTTGGCAGGTCGACTTTGTCACCAAAGGTCTCAACCTTTTTTGCCAGCAACTGGACCTGGTCCAGATCGCGGGCGGACTTTAATGCCCGGCGAAATGTATCTGCCGCCTGCTGCGCCTTACCGGACGCTTCCAGGGCCTCGGCCTCGCCAATCACTCGGGCCACGGCATCGCGGCGGAATTCCACGCTCGGATCGTCGATCATTTTCGGAATCAGGCGATCGTTCGCCGTGGGGTCGGCGCGGCAGAGCCATTCAAAGGCCAGTCGGCGGGCTCGGTTAGAGTGCTTGGTGTCGGTTGCGAACTTTTCGAGCGCGGCGGTGGGCAATTTACCGCCATTGCGCAATTGCCGTTCGGCGATCGCATCGACAGAGGCCCGCAGCCAATTGGCCGCCAGCGGGCCTGCGTCGTCGAGCGCTGCCAGAATCGTCGGCAACGATGCGGCATCGGCCGCCGAAAGCCTTCGCCATGCCTCCTGAGCGGACTGGTTGCCGGCTCCCTCGGGCCCGACTTCCTTGAGTGCTTTGAGCTGGTCCTCGATTCCCGCGGCGGAAACTGTCGCGGCGGACCAGGATAGAGAAACGAGCGTGGCAAGAATCCAAGTGCGGATCATGGCAGGCACCAAGGCGGGTTCGAGGGCATCCGTTCGGTCGGCTGACGCATTCTAGTCGGTCGCTGCGTGTTGGAAAGCGGAACCACTGTCCCAGGTTGGCGCTGCGACACCCGTCGACGCGTTTTCGGGAGTAAAAATGGATAAATTCGCGGATATTTCTCGCAGCGAATCGGCCGTGCATTGGCCCGGCTTTTTAGGGGCCGGATTCTGCGTGCCGCGCCGAATTCGACCCGCGACATCGGACAGGCCCGATTTGGTAAATCTGCCAAACTGGCAGAACTCGGATGGAATGCCCGCAACATGACTGCCGGAATTGGCTGAGTCTTGCGGTGTAACCATTCCGCAGATCGTGCGATAAGTGCTTTTTCTCACGTGTGTTGCGACATCAGCGCTCGTCTTGGCCCGGCAATTGCTTTGACGTCGGCCGGCTGCGCTACGGATACGCATAATTGGCAGCCCGTGGGATTCGGTCGCTCAAAGGGCGGCCCCTCGCTGCGGGCTATTCACATTTTCGAGCTAACTCGGAGGCGAACAAGCGATGTCGACGGCGACAAAGTCCAAGAAGCCCGCAAGCAAGATCAAGCTGCAACCGCTGGGTGACCGCGTGGTGGTCGAGCGTGAAGAGTCGGAAGAGCGGACCGCAGGCGGGATCGTGCTGCCGGACACCGCCAAGGACAAGCCCACCCGTGGCGTGATTGTCAGCGTTGGCGACGGTAAGCTGCTGGATGACGGCACGCGCGGCAAGTTGCAGGTCAAGGTCGGCGATCGTGTCTTGTTCAGCACCTATGCCGGCGACCAGTTCAAGATCGGCGATCAAGAATTGTTGTTGATGCGCGAAGACGACATCCTGGCAGTGATTGAATAGGTCGCTTGATCGCATAACGCGCTGCTCGGGCCCCCACTGGTCTGCGGCGGAGCCGGAAACGAATCACAAAAAGTAGGCGGTGTCCTCGACGGCGCCGGCTTTCCAAAAAACGTTTAGGAGAATTCAACTGATGGCTAAGTCCATTGCATTTGATCAGGAAGCCCGCGAGTCGATTCGCCGCGGGGTTTCCAAGCTGGCCCGTGCGGTCAAGGTGACGTTGGGTCCGAAGGGACGCAACGTAATCTTGCAGAAGAGCTTTGGCTCGCCGACGGTGACCAAAGACGGCGTCACGGTCGCCAAGGAAATCGACCTTGAGGACGTTTACGAGAACATGGGCGCTCGCATGGTTCGCGAGGTCGCCTCGAAGACCAGCGACATCGCCGGTGACGGCACGACGACCGCCACATTGATGGCCGAAGCGATTTACAACGAAGGCCTCAAGGCCGTCGTCGCTGGGGTCAACCCGCTGCAGTTGAAGCAGGGTATCGAGAAGGCGGTCGAGGACATCACCGAAAAACTGCACAAGATGTCGATCTCGATCAAGAGCAAGAAGGAAATGGCTCAGGTCGGCACAGTGGCCAGCAACAACGACACCGAGATCGGTGACCTGTTGGCCGAAGCAATGGAGAAGGTCGGCAAGGATGGCGTGATCACGGTCGACGAAGGTAAGAGCCTGAAGACCGAGGTCGAGTGGGTCGAAGGCATGCAGTTTGATCGCGGTTATTTGTCGCCGTACTTCATCACCGACTCCACCAAGATGGAAGTCGTTCTCGACGATCCGTATATCCTGGTATACGAGAAGAAGATCGCGAACGTCAAGGAATTGGTCCCCGTGCTTGAGGCCGTGGTGAATGCCGGACGACCCCTGTTGATCGTGTCGGAGGACGTCGAGGGCGAGGCCTTGGCGACTCTGGTGATCAACAAGCTGCGTGGCACCTTCAAGTGCGCCGCGGTCAAGGCGCCGGGCTACGGCGACCGCCGCAAGGCCATGCTTGAGGACATTGCCATCCTCACGGGCGGCACCGCGGTGTTCGAAAGCTTGGGCATCAAGCTCGAAAACCTGCACCTGACCGACCTCGGTCGTGCCAAGAAGGTAACGATCGACAAGGACAACACGACGATTATCGAAGGAGCCGGCAAGAGCTCCGACATTAAGGCTCGTATCGACCAGATTCGCCGCGAGATCGACAACTCGACCAGCGACTACGATCGCGAGAAGTTGGAAGAGCGGTTGGCCAAGCTGGCCGGTGGCGTCGCCAAGGTCAACGTGGGCGCTGCGACCGAGAGCGAGATGAAGGAGAAGAAGGCCCGCGTCGAAGACGCTCTGCACGCCACGCGTGCGGCCGTCGAAGAAGGCATTTTGCCCGGCGGTGGCGTGGCCCTGTTGCGGGCGGCCAGTTCGGTCAAGCCCGAGGGACTTTCGGCCGACCAGGAAGTCGGCTACAAGATCATCCTTCGCGCGGTTCGTGCTCCGCTGACGACGATTGCCTCGAACGCCGGTCAAGACGGCGGCATCGTGTGCGAGCGGGTTATCGAAGGTAAGGGAAACTACGGTTACAACGCCGCCACCGACGCCTACGAAGACCTGGTCAAGGCCGGCATCATCGACCCAACTAAGGTCACGCGCACGGCCCTGCAGAACGCTTCCAGCGTGGCCACGTTGCTGCTCACCAGCGACGCACTAATCGCCGAGCTTCCGAAGGAAGGCAAGAAGGGCGGCGGCGGCCACGGCGGCGACGCCGATATGTACTAGTCGAACCCTCGGAGAGACGGTCGCGGAACTATCAGAATCTGTGCCCGTTGATTGCGAAAAGAAATTGCCTCGCAGGCCGGATGCCCTTCGCATCTGGCCTGCGAGGTTTTTTTATGCGCGGGTGATTCGCTTATTGCGAGCATTCATCGACGGGCGGGCTTACCTATCAGCAGCTACTGCCTCGGCGGCGCTGGTACCTGAGCGGTCGGCCCCACGCGCGCATTTGCAGGCACTCAGGGCAGACGTTGCTCGGAGCGGGAACTTGATTTAAACCACAAGAGTGAGACAGATGCCCGCTCTGATCGTTACGTTTTGGGCTTCGCCAACTGGCGGACCCATTGAACGACCGGCTGCCCACCATCGCCCCGGAGGTATTCGGCCACATAACGCTGCGTGTCGCGCCGTTCAGGCACTTTGAAGTTATCCCCTTTTTGCAGTATTGGCCGCTGCTCGGGGATGCCGCCGAAGCATCTCACTCCCGCTGCCTGACAGGGAAACCAGTATCCTTTGCCCGTGTCGTCTTCCAAGTAGAATTCGGGATAGCAGTGGCCGGGAACCCACACCGTGCGCGCGGGTACGCCGATGTCGCGGCACATGGCAATGAACAGCGAGGTCAGTTCTTCGCAATCTCCGCTGCGGTCGTTCAGCGCGGCCAAAGCACCGCGTAGCGGTCCTCGGACGTATTTCACATTGTCGCGGACCCAGTCGTAGATAGCCTCCACCTTCTCCCAGGCTCCTTCCTTATCGGCAGAAACTTCCGTGGCCAGGGCGCGAATCTTGGGATTGGTGGATTCGATTTTGGGACTTTGAGTCAGGTACATGCGTAATTTGCGATCGAGCTTCTTGGGAATCACCAGGTTCGACGTGTTATCTGGCGGCAGCAATGTGAACCGCGAGATTTCGACCCGGGTAATCACCCGCACTTCTTCATTCGCGGCGATGCTTGGGATCGTGACCAGCATCTGCTTGACCGAGCCCCCTCCCACGTCTCGATAGGTGATTCGCCTGGCGGCCGAGTCAAACTCTTCCTCGATGGTTCGGACCTCTTGCTCGGGCCAGTCGATCGGTATCGGCATGGTTGCATACAGCCCGCTGCACGGCTCGGAGCCGGCCTTGATGACCATGCCCACCTCGTACTGCGCGATCGTTTCCTTGTCGCGCTTGGGTCCGTTCATGTCGACTTCGCCAAATTGCGCACGTGTCGGCGCGGGGGCGAACATGAATAGCAATACGCCTATAGCCATGTGCCTGGGTGCGAATCGCCAAGGCGAAGTCACAAATCGACGGGTGGCAAGGCTGTCTGGCACCGAAGGAACTCCTGCTGAAGTAAGCAGCTTCCGGTGCCGCACGAGGGAATTGGAACACGAGCTGAGGGTTTTGGCCCCAACTCTCGTCACCATTCAGTGTACCCTGGCGACCACGCGATTCCATCGCGCGTTCCGCCGCATCTTGGCCCCATAGTCCGTAGAATCTGCACGGTCGGTCAATCCACCAGCACGTCGGCCAGGCGGGAGATGCCCATCAATTCGCGGAGGCTGATCCAGGCCCGGGCCCGGTTGGGGCGAATTCCGTGTAGCCGACATTCCAGTACGTACTTCTCGCGTGTAGTCTGCGTGTCGCGCAGATCGTGAACGTCGACTTCTACCAGCTCCAAGTAATCATGGTGCGCCGCCGCCAGCTGACCTAGCACCACGTACGGACTTGTCATGTCGAGCACGATTTCCTGACCGATCAGCAGCGGCCAGAGCGATTCGACCGGCGTATTCATAGGGAGTGCAATCCCGGCTGGCCGAGGGACTTTGTCATTCATTCGGGGCCACCTCCAGTGGTCCCCCTTTTTAAAAACTAGTCGAAGCCGGTACAGGGGGCAATCGGCGTCAATACATTACCAGTCACTGTCGAAGGTGTGATCCGCAGATTACGCAGACCAATTGGACTTGGCATGGCACTGCCTTTGGCATCGCGCATTCCGCTAAAAACAGCTTCGCGACTGCTGGCACTTTGCTATGTGCATGTCTGCACAATCTGCGTCAATTGCGAGCAAAAAGCTCTTTGATTGAGAACAGCCACGAGAGAAGTCTCGCAGCATTCAGAATGCCAGCCAAGTCCCCTGCGTCCGTCAATGTTGGTGCCAGCATCCGGCTCGCCTTGACCCGCGAACGACAATTCCGTAACCTCCCCGCCGTCATGTCTCGGCACATTGGGCTTCCCTTACTCACTTTCTGTCTCGCTCTGCTCGCGCCGGCGCGCGCCGACGACGCTGCCTTGACGGTGGCGCCGCAGCCGGGCGTTGTGCTATTGCGCAATGGGCAGGCGCTAGCGGGCAATATCAGCCGGGCTGGCGAGGAATATTACATCGCGCTACCGAGCGGCGAAATCCGTTTGCGCGCCAACCAGGTCGAGCTCGTTTGTCGTGACTTGCAGGAAGGGTATGAGCGCAAGCGCTCGCGAATGGATCCCGAGCGGCTAGCAGATCATCTAGATCTGGCCATCTGGTGTATCCGTCAACGCTTGTTCGAGGAAGCAAACCAAGAAATCGCCGATGCGCGGACCATCGATGCCAAGCATGCGCGCATTACGCTGGTCGAGCGGCAATTGAAGCTGGCGCAGCAGCAGCCGACACAGAACGAACATCGGACCTTCACCAGCGACAGCGGCCCGTCGACAGAGGATCTGGACCGGCTGTTGCGCGGTATGCCGCACGGCACCGTCGAAACATTCTCCAGCACGATTCAACCACTATTGCTCAATACGTGTGGCAACGCCGGTTGCCACGGACCCCAGTCCGAAAGCAAGCTGCGTCTGTTGCGCACGCAATTGGGCAAGAGCTCGAATCGGCGCTTCACACAGCGCAACCTGTACGCAGTGATCGAAATGATCAATCGGTCGGATCCACCGGCGAGCCAATTGTTGACCGCGCCCGTGGCACCGCATGGCACCGCCAAGGCTGCGATTTTCACCAATAAAGAAGTCGTGCAGTATCGGCAACTCGTGCAGTGGGTGATGCGGGTCGCCAGCGGACCGGTGAATGAACAGCCAGCAAGCGTCGAGCGGTCGGCCGAGCCATTACTACAGCGGCTCCCGGCGGCAACAAAGAGCACAGGCGAAATCACACCGGCCAATCTTCTCTTGGTGGGGCGAAGCGAGGCCCGTGCCCCGGCGGCGTCTGTCGGCAAAAATGTAGACAAGAAACCCGCCCGCAAGCAACCGGCCGCAAGCGATGACCCTCCTGGAGATCCATTCGATCCCGAGATCTTCAATCGGCAGTTCCTGCCGCCCGAATAGCGCGCGATAGCATCTCGATCCGCGTGCATCCCGCCCTATATCGCCAGCGAGCGATCCGCGCGCAGGACTTGTAAGAACTCGCGGTTGCTGTCGAGTAAACCATCGAGCAATTCCAACTGCTCGACGGTGAACCAGTGGATGCTCTGCACTTCGGCAGGATTGGCAATCGGCTGGGCATCCTCTGCCAAGTCGGCTAGCCACCACGCCAGATCGATACCCCATTGCGTTTTGCTGCGCCATAGTCGGCGCACGGGTGTCACAGCGATCGAAAGTTCCTCGCGCAGCTCGCGCACGAGCGCTTGCTCTTCGGTTTCATTCCTTTCGATGCCGCCGCCGGGAAAGCAATATTTGCCGGGTGCGGAAATGCCTTCGGCTCGGC
This sequence comes from Pirellulales bacterium, assembly GCA_036490175.1. NCBI lineage: Bacteria > Pseudomonadati > Planctomycetota > Planctomycetia > Pirellulales > Pirellulales bacterium. Next base: position 7,104 of record DASXEJ010000182.1, read on the forward strand.
GAATTACGAGCAACGCTTGATTGCGTAAGATCACGGCCACGGAACCGCGCCGCGCGGGCCGCCGGGGGACATCACTCATTGGCTGTCGCGAGGGCCCTTTCGCGTGCCGCCTGCTCGTCGTTTTCGACATTCAGGATCGTATCCAGGTGCAGCACTTTGAGCACGTCGCGAATCACGGGGGGCATCGAGTGAATGACGAATATGCCACCGGCGCGTCGAAAACGACGGTGGCATTTCAGCAGCCAGCCAACGCCGCGGGAATCCATGTAATCGGCCCCTTGCAGGCCCAATAGTACCCGCGTGGTGTACACGCCTTCGCCAAACTGTTCGGCAAGCGGCTCTTCCTCATGATCGAAGGCACTCTGCGTAATCTGCCCACAGGCCGTGAGGCTGGTCACATCCCCGTCATTTGATATGGTCTCGAAGCGCATGGCCGAACTCTCCCTGCGACAGGCGAAATTGTGACGGTGTAAATGCCCAGTCTGCAACGCGACCAATATCCTTTGCCCTAACGGCTGGTCACGGCAGCCACCACTTGATTTCGCAAGGCGCGTTTTGTCTGCTTCCTTGGCACGACAGACGGTTGATTATGGGCGCCTAAGAGACCCAAGGTCCAGTGTCGGCGCCCCAAAAGCACGTTTTTAAGCACCTCCAGAAGTGGGAGCCAATTGCTGAATGGCCGACGCGGTCGCGCCCTTCGTAGTAATGAAAGCACGCCGGCCTTTCTCCTGGGTGCGGGAGAGAAGATAGCACCGAGTTCGCGATGGCGGGGACGGTAAGAGGAAAATGGCAGGGCGAGACGGCTTGGGAAGTGTCTAACGCCCCCCCGCAACTACCAATTGTGCCGACCTTCAGAGTCGCCCCCCCCGGATCGAAATCCGTCGATTTATGCGGTACAATTCCGCAGGCTTGCTGGAAACCGGCTGGCCAATGCTTATAGCCGGCGCGATAGCTGCGGCCAAGGCGTGGCGAAACAGCTAGAATAACCCGAAAGGGAAGTACCGGGTCGCCCGCATCCTCAGCGATTCGATGCCAGCCGGCCGTCTGCCATGTGTGCTGGGCAAGGAGGCCGTTTTGGCGACGGCACGCAGAATCCGGCGCGTCGAGGCTTGGTCCGATCGCGCTTGCACAGCGTAAGAACCAGAAGAGAGGCATTTGCAGTATGGATCAGCAGCCCCGTCCCGGTGGCCCGCCCGCCCCCCAAAATCCCGTGCCTGCGCGGCCCCGGCCCACGACCTTTTGGCTGGTGCTGCCGTTGATTGTGGGCAGCGTTTTCGCGGTGTTCTATCTCACCAGCGATCAGACGAAGCGTTCGAGAATTCCCTACGGATTCTTTCTCGAGCAGCTCAAGGCGGACAACGTCTCACAGGTGCGCATCAACAACGCCAAGATTCGCGGCAGCTTTAAAAAGATCCCCGAACCTCCCGCCGAAGAAGAAGGCCAACCCAAAACGGCGCGTTCCTTGCAACAAGACTTTTATGCCGACGTGAGCCCGCTGGCGGGGCAAGACCTCGATCGGCTGTTGTCGGAAAAACTGCACGATCGTTACGACGCCGACGAAGTCACTGATGGCACGATGACCGTGATGCTCTTTTACCTGGGCATGACGGTGCTCTTGCTGGTCGTAATGTGGGTCATGTATCGCCGCGCCCGCGATCAGTTCATGGGAGGCGGGATTCTCGCCGGCTTCAGTAAGAGCCCGGCCAAGCGTTACGACACGGGCAAAAAGCGAACGACGTTCGCCGATGTGGCTGGTCTGGAGGGTGTCAAGCAAGACCTCAGTGAAGTTGTCGAGTTCTTGAAGAGCCCGCAAAAGTTCCAGCGTCTGGGAGGCCGGATTCCCAAGGGGACGCTGTTGATGGGGCCTCCAGGCACAGGCAAGACGTTGCTCGCCAAGGCCGTCGCCGGTGAAGCAAACGTGCCGTTTTTCTCGATCAACGGCTCTGAATTCATTCAGATGTTTGTCGGCGTCGGCGCCGGGCGGGTTCGCGACATGTTCAAAACCGCCAAAGAGGCCGCGCCGTGCATTTTGTTTATCGACGAGATCGACGCCGTCGGGCGCGTCCGCGGCGCCGGATTGGGCGGCGGTCATGACGAGCGCGAACAAACGTTGAATCAGATCCTCAGCGAGATGGACGGTTTCAGCCCGAATGAGGCCGTGATCGTGTTGGCGGCCACCAATCGGCCGGACGTGCTCGATCCGGCGCTATTGCGTCCGGGGCGATTCGATCGGCACGTTACCGTCGATCGGCCGAATCTCAAGGCGCGGATGGCGATCTTCAAGGTACATTGCCGCGACGTACCGCTGGACGATAACGTCGATATCGAACGTCTTGCCGGCGGAACGGTGGGGCTGACCGGCGCTGATATCCGCAACCTGGTTAACGAGGCCGCCTTGTGGGCCACGCGCCAGGGCAAGGACAAAGTCAGCATGGACGATTTCGAGGTCGCCCGCGACAAGATTCTGATGGGCCCCAAGCGCGAAGAAGTGCTCACCGGCAAAGAAAAAGAAATGACCGCCTACCACGAGTCGGGGCACGCGCTGTTGGCTTGGATCGTGCCGGGTGGCGATCGATTGCATAAAGTAACGATCATTCCCCGCGGTCGAGCTCTGGGGGTGACGCAACTCTTGCCGGAAGAAGATCGGCTTAATATCGGCGAGACCGAGCTACACGCCCGGCTGGTCTTCATGTTAGGGGGGCGGGCGGCAGAGAAACTGGTTTTCGACGAATACAGCGCCGGCGCCGAGGACGATTTGAAACGTGCCACACAGTTGGCGCGCCGCATGGTGACCCATTGGGGGATGAGCGAGCGACTTGGCCCAGTGGCCTATCGCACCAGCGAAGAGCATCCGTTCCTGGGAAAGGAATTTCACGAGCAGCGCGAGTTCAGCGAGCACACGGCGCAACTCATCGACGAGGAAGTCTCGCACATCCTGCACGCCGCCGCGAACAGGGCACGGCAGCTATTGGAGGAAAATCGCGGTAAGCTCGATATGATGTCGCGCGAGTTGTGTGAGCGAGAGATTCTCGACGAAAAAGAGATCGAAGCGATCATCGGGCCATCGCCTAATCGAGCCAGTGCCAACGGCCACGTCGTGGCGCCGCATAAAACTCCGGTCGAGGCCGTGCAAGTCGATTCGTCAGCTCATCCCTCGTAACTCGCCGGTTTCGGTCCGAACGTGGGAATTATTGGGCCGGCAGTCTAATCGTGGCACTGGCGGCTTCGAGAGCATTTGCTCGCACCACCGGTGTCAAGTGCCTATCATGGACCCGCCGGCGGTCCTTTCGCCTGCATCGTCTGCCGCACCATGATCAGACATCAGGGGGAACATCGGTATGTGTCGATCCGCCATTCGTCGTGCGCTGGTCGCGATTGCCAGCATCATCGCACTCTGGACTTCGGCACGGTCGGCCTGCGCGCAAGGGCGCGACTATGTTGCTTCGCACTATACGAAGTACGAATACCGCATTCCGATGCGCGACGGCAAGAAACTCTTCACCGCGGTCTATGTACCTAAGGACCAGTCGCAGTCTTATCCGATTATGCTGCTGCGCACGCCGTATAGTGTGCGACCCTATGGCGCGGATCAGTACAAGGCGGACCTGGGACCGAGTCCGTTGTTTGGCCAGCAGGGATACATTTTCGTCTATCAGGATGTGCGCGGACGATGGATGTCCGAGGGAGATTTTGCGCATGTGCGCCCTTACATCGCCCACAAGAGCGGGCCGCAGGATGTGGACGAAACGAGCGACACGTGGGATACGATCGATTGGCTCGTCAAGCACGTGTCGAATCACAATGGACGCGTGGGAATGTGCGGTATCTCTTATCCGGGCTTTTATACGTCGTGCGGCATAATTGACGCTCATCCGGCGCTGGTGGCGGCATCGCCGCAAGCTCCGGTAGCCGATTGGTTCATCGGCGACGATTGGCACCACAATGGCGCGTTTTTTCTGGCGCATGCTTTTGGCTGGATGTCGTCGAATGATCGATTCCGTGCCACGCCCACCAAGAAGTTCACGTTCTCATACGACTACGGCACACCGGACGGGTATCAATTCTTTCTGAACTTGGGGCCGCTATCGGAAGCCAACAAGCGGCATTTCAAGGAAGAGATGCCCCATTGGGACGAAGTTGTGCAACACGGCAATTACGACGAGTTCTGGAAGGCCCGCAACATTCGGCCGCACTTGAAAAACATTCGTCCTGCCATCATGACCGTCGGGGGCTGGTTCGACGCCGAGGATTTGTATGGCACTATGGAAACCTATCGCAGTGTGGAAGGGATGAGCCCGGGCAGCACAAATGTCTTGGTCATGGGCCCCTGGCGCCACGGTGGCTGGGCGCGTGACGGGGGCGATACACTGGGCGACATCAACTTCAATGCCAAAACAGGTGAGTTTTATCGCGAAAAAATCGAACTCCCCTTTTTCGAGTTCCATCTCAAGGGGAAGGGCGAGCCCGCACACCCCGAGGCATGGGTCTTTGAGACCGGCGCCAACGAATGGCGTAAGTATGACGCTTGGCCTCCCAAGACGGCGCAGCGGCGCTCGCTATATCTGGCCGCCCATGGAAGGCTATCCAATGACCCACCCGGTGCTAGTGAATCTGCCGATGCACACGATGAATATCTGAGTGACCCGCGCAAGCCGGTGCCGTTTATGAAAGGGACCTTCGTCGGCATGCCAACCCGCTACATGCTCGAAGATCAGCGCTTTGCGGCACAGCGCCCCGATGTGCTGGTCTATCAAACCAGCGTGCTAGAAGAGGATCAGCGGATTGCGGGGCCGGTCGAAGTCGAATTGCATGTATCCACGACTGGGACTGACGCGGATTTTGTCGTCAAGCTGATAGACGTTTACCCCGACGATTATCCCGATCCCGAACCGAACCCGACTGCGGTGCGGATGGGCGGCTATCAGCAACTGGTGCGTG
>DASXEJ010000183.1 GCA_036490175.1 Pirellulales bacterium
GGCTGCCACAACGGCGTGGTCGTCGCGAACAAATTCGGCGCGCCACGACGAGCGCAAGTTGGGTACCGCGGATCGCGATTCCAGCGGCGTAGTCAACTCGTCCGCAAGCACGATGTTATTGAGATTAACCGCAGAGCCAACATTCCAAATGGATATTTCGCCCGGTGACGGACGTGTCCCCATGTCGCGGACCTTGGGCAATCCACGCGTGACAAGCTTTGTGCCGTCGCCGTTGAATCCTGCGGAAGGCAGCAGGCCGGGGTTGATCCTCGTTATCAGGCCGCGAGACCTGCCCCCCGGAACGCCCCACAGCCGGCAAGTGCCGTCGTCGCCGGAACTGGCCACCAAGTGACTGTCCGGGCTGAAAACCAGGTCTACGACCGTGTCCTCATGTCGATCCAAGAGCTGTCTTGGGTCGACTATGCTGCGTCGGCTACGCGCGTTGCGCGTGAGGTCGATGCGCATTTCAAGACTCTTTGCATCGTACAGGAGAATCGTGCCGCGCACGTCGCTCGTGGCCACCCATTTGCCATCCGGACTGAAGGCTGCCGCCGTAAGTGGCATCATGCCCGGCGTTAGTTTGCCCATCGATTGGCCGCTGGCGGGATCGATGAATTCCAGCTCGCGTGCCTCGTCCATTTTTCGCGCGTTGACCACTGCCAGGCGCTTCCCCTGGGGGTCGACGGCCAGGTAGAACGATTTCGACTCAGTGGGCAACAGCTCTTTCTTCTCGCCTGTGGCCACGTCGCAACGCGTGATGCGGCCCTCCAGGTCGGCCACATAGACAAAGTCGCCGCCCACGGACCACACTACCGATGAAGCCCGTGCCGGCAGCTTGAACGTCGTGGCGGCCGAGTTGGCCTGCGCGTTCCAGTGGTACCATTCGATGCCGCGTAGGTCGTGCGTTCCTTCCGCGGGCTGCCGGTGCCGATCTAATAACTGCTTGAGGCGCGAGATGTCGCTGCGGTCCCACGCTTGTTGCATCGCCACGACATCGTTGACGTACTCTTGATTCAAACGCTCTTCGTTGGCCCGTTGCTTGGCCTCGGTCTCGGCCTTAGCGATGCCCGTTTGCCTGGCTTCCTCCGAGTGCGATCGGGCGAGCTCCGTCAGCGAGTAGGCAGCCCAGGCGGCGCTACTACAGAGCAGCACGAAAATCGTCGCCACTGATGCGGCCAGCAGAGGGTTTTTGCGCCGCCAACGAGCCACGCGCTCGGCAAACGTCGGAGGCCGTGAGCGGATTGGCAAGTCGGCGAGGTAGCGTTCCAATTCCTCGGACAAGTCGAGAGCCGTCGGTATCCGATCGCCCGGATTCTCCTCAAGGCACCTCAGGCAAATCGTGTCTAGATCGACAGGCACTAACGGATTGGCACGCACGCACGATTCGATCGGCCGTTTCAGTGGAGTCCAAGCCGAGTTGCTCGGTAACTTCGGCGCGTCGCCCGTGAGCAACCGATAGAGTGTCGCGCCCAGGGAATACACATCGCTCTTGAAACTGACTTCGTCCAAGCCGCCATTGACTTGTTCCGGGGCAGCATATCCTTGCGTGCCTAGTCCAGCGACATTGGTTTTTGTCAACTCGACACTGGCATCGAGCCGTTTCGCCAATCCAAAGTCCGTGACGTGTGGTTGGTCCGTTTGATCGAGCAAGATGTTCGCCGGCTTGATATCGCGATGCACAATCCCTTTTTTGTGTGCAAAGTGAATCGCGCGGGCGACCTGCGAGACGTATCGTGCTGCGTCGCGGACTGATATCGGAGTGGTCGAGGCGGCCCTTTCCAGGTCCATCCCCTTCACCAGTTGCATGGCGATGAACAAATGCCCGTTGTCCTCGCCGCACTCGTAGACCTTAACGATGTTCGGATAGTCTAACTGGGCGATGATGTCCGCTTCTTGCCGGAATCGTTGTCGGACGTCGTCGCTTACTTGTGTTACGTCGATCGCCTTGACGGCGACCTCGCGGTCGAGCGATTTCTGCGTGGCTAAATAGACGATTCCAAAACCGCCGCGTCCGATCACGTCTTTCAGAATAAAGTCGCCAAAGTAGCGTAGCACCGGAGGCGTCACGGGGGACAGGCGTCGACCGGTCGCCGGTGATCTGGCCTCTTCATTGCCTTTCAGGCTGGCGGTATAGGTACGGCGAATTCGTTTCAGGGCCTGCTCGAGTTCCGGCATCAAGTGCGGAAAATGCGCGATTATGTCGGAGTCGTATACCACGACGCCGCTGAACAGTTTGCGCCGACATTCGTCGGCGATAGCCTTGATTTGCTGCTGACGTTCTTGATCGTCCGGCGACGCACTCGTCATGTTTGCAATTCCAATTGCTCGGAAGCCTGCCTCACTCGAATTGCTGGGGCCTACGAAGGCCGGGGCACGCCCGATACGGGGCCCTGCCCCACGTAACTTGCCGGTCCGCTCTGCAGGCCCAGCACGGCATGGAGCAGAATCGGGCGGAATGTTCGGAGGAACTCACGTCCTCCTATAGAAGAGCGATGAGTTACCGATTTCGTGACGCAGTCCCTCGCGCGCCCGTTTGAGCAGCTGTTTGACTGCCTCGATGCTGCGGCCCATGCGCGACGCGACGTCCTCGACCGAAACACCTTCCTGGTGATGCCATACTAACGGCAGGCGCCAATCCTCGGGCAACGCTTGCAGGCATTGGCGCACGATGACTTCAGCCTCCTTATTGGAAACGATCCTGCTAGGTGTCAGGCCGCCTTGTTCCTGCAGTTCGCCAATCAGTTCGCTTCCTAACGCGACCAATGACTTGCGGCGGGCCGCATCGATGATCGTGTGCTCGATAATTTGGTTAACCCAACTACGAAAAGAGGCCGCGAGTCGTTCTGGCGTCACGACAAAAGTGGCGGCCGACCGCATCACCTTATAACCAACCTCTTGCAGAATATCGTCATCAGTCGTTTTAGTTTTCAACTCAGCTGACATACGCGCGCACACAAGGGTGAGAAGCTCGCCGTGCAAATGCGCCAAGCTGTGACGCATGGCGCAATTTTTGACGATTTCCGCGAGCCACGCCCGAAACGCCGCGGGAGACTCTTCGGAGGTTTGCAACGATGCGATCTGCGCAAAGCAGTCGACAAGGCACTCCTGCACCAATTCCTCTGCCGATTCAAAGCCAGATAGCGCGGGACCAGTCCATGGCTGCGCCAGCGCGAGCAACTCGTCATGATGCTCATTCAACAGATCGGCGAGTATCAAATTGTCGCCAGCGGCGGCACGGCCGATCGATCCGCGGTTCATAGTCTGCCGCTTGGAAGCGCCCCGAGGAACAAGAGGAGAGAGGAATTGAGGAAGGATATTCTTCTACACGACTTAACCGTCGACTGCCAGCAAAAACGGAGTTATGCACTTGGACCAGGAGATTGCAGTTCCGACAGGGAGGACTGCGACGGCAGTTCCACATGCGGGCGAACAGTTGGAAAACTTTGCGCTGCCGGAGCCGTCACCGTTTGCTCGGCCAAACGCTTAGCTAAATAGAGCCCGGAAAAGACTTTGGTCGGCCAGATCGGGACGTTACAATCAGGCGGACCGACTGTCGCCCAGAGGGGGGCATAGGGGCAGTCATACGACCATGCTGAGGCGGGTGCGGTGCTCGATCCTTGTGCCAACTGCGCGGGAAATCGACCCTCGGCCGCGTTCTGCGATCGTATGGGCGATGCGGGGTAGGACTTCGAAATCTTGGGACAGCTTCTGACGCAAGCGGGTGGCGGCGCAATGGCACAGCTTAATATCTCCCGCAGGCTATTACACGTTTGTGTCATGCCCGTGGCGACGATTCTTTTGATCCAATGCGAGCTATGCGCCGACGGATTTCACGGCGCCGCGATGGCCACGAAATCGTTAGACGACTACTTGAACGAGATT
>DASXEJ010000184.1 GCA_036490175.1 Pirellulales bacterium
AGCGCACGTCAAGCCAATGGTCGAGCTGCGCAAGCTTGACCAGCCGATCGACCTGGTCGCCGTGTGCGACGTGTATTCGGTGCATCGCGATCGGGCCGCGAATTTTATTCAGTCCGAAACGGGCACCGCGCCCAAGACGTACGTCGATTACCGCGAAATGTTGGCCGACGCGAAACTGGACGGCGTCTGCATCGGCACGCCCGACCATTGGCATGCGAAGCAATCCATTGACGCGCTGGCCGCGGGCGTGAACGTGTATTGCGAAAAGCCGATGACGCATACCCTTGAGCAGGCCAAGGACGTGGTGCAGGCTTGGAAGAAAAGCGGGCTGGTGATGCAAGTCGGCGTGCAGTCGACCAGTTCGCCGATCTGGGACAAGGCACGCGAGATGATCGATGCCGGCCGGCTCGGCAAGGTCGTGCAGTTTCAGACCGAATGGTTCCGCAACTCGCGCTACGGAATGTCGCGGCACAACGAAATCACCGCGGAAATGACGCCCGACACGATCGACTGGAAGCGCTGGCTAGGCGTGGACGAAGGGCTCGCGCCGATGATGCCCTTCGATCGGGCCACTTACGGGCAGTGGCGCTGCTACTGGCCGTTCAGTTGCGGGATGCTCGGCGACCTGTTCGTGCACCGCGTGACGGGCATGCTCAAAGCCACGGGGCTGCGCTATCCCGGCCGCGTGGTCGGTGGCGGCGGCATCTTCATGGAATACGATGATCGCGACGTGCCCGACGTGGCCACCGTGATTGCCGATTTCCACGAGGGCGTGCAGGGCGTGGTCAGCAGCACGATGGTTTCGGAAGAACGCCGCAACGAAACTTTGATTCGCGGACATAGCGGCTTGATCGTGTTCGACAATTTCCCCGCCGGCCCGAAAGCCGCGTTCGAGTTCCTTCCCGAGCGTGTTCAGGTCACCGGCAACGGCAAAGCCAAGAAGGAACGGGTCGAGGCTACGACGCCGTATGACTTCAACATGACCCACTTGGCGAATTTTCTGGACGCGATTCGCGCCGGCAAGCCGAGCGCCGTACACAACGATCCGGAGCTGGGCGCGGCGGCCGTGATGATGGTCACGCTGGCCGTCGAGTGTTATCGGCAAGGCAAAGTCTTTCAGATCGACAAGGGCGGCAACGTCAGCGGCGGCGACACCAGTTGGGCGAAAGGCTGGGAAAAGATGTCCAAAGCCCACGCCGCGCCGCATCACGTTCCCGGCTGGACCGCCGGCGACACCGGCAGCAAGTTTTTCCCGCCCGCGTATCAAAAACTGGCGGGACCGTGGATCGATGGAAAGCCGCCCAAGCACGGCTAGCTGCCATGAAGTGAATAGCCGGTGGCCCGGAAAAGAGCGAGGAACATCAACATCATGAACCTGCCAGGGACTTCCATCAAACTTGGTGTGGTTTTGTTGGGCCTGCTCGCAGGATCCACCGCCGTCGCGGGCGACTATGAGCGGCTATTCAATGGCAAGGATCTGGCTGGCTGGACTGTCTATGTCGATCCCAAGGCGACCCACGTGCCGGAGAAGCCTTGGAGCGTCGCCGACGGCGTGCTCGTGTGCGAGGGCAGCGCCAAGGGCTATCTCATCACCGAGCGCGAGTATGAAAACTACTCGCTCCGTTTGGAATGGCGGTGGGGCGAAAAGACGACCCGTCCCGGGCGGTATAGCAGTGTGTTTGTTCACGTCACGGGTCCCGACAAGATGCTGCCAAAGGGACTCGATTTGACGTTGGGAGCGGATGCGGCCGGACAGTTTTGGCTGGTCGGCGGCTGTGAGCTGCAAGTTGATCGCCGCAGGCAGGATCCCAAATCCGAGCGGCATTTCTTCGCCATGATGCCGCATGCCGACGCGCCGATCGGGCAATGGAATCGCGCGGAAATCGTATGTAATCAAGGTTCGGTGCGCGCTTCGATTAACGGCCACCTGGTCAACGAAGGAAAGGCTGCCAGTCCGGAAAAGGGACGAATCCTGCTGTTGTCGGAAGGCGCCGAGATTCTGTTCCGCAAGATCGAATTAAAGGCGTTGGACCCGAACAAGCCGTGAACCTCGATGCCTAGCCGCCGACTTGGGTCCCCATGAACCGACAAGACGAAGTTCGTCGACTGCTGCAAATGTCGGCCGCTGAGCTGCGCGAACAGGCCGGCAACCGCCTGCTCGTGTTGCCGGATTTGGACGCCCTGCACCGGCACTTCGCCGAGTCGATTGCCGCCGAAATTCGCGCAAATAATCTTCGCGGTCTGCCGACCCGATTCATTTTGCCGGTCGGCCCGGTCGGGCAATATCCGCTGCTGGCCGAGATCGTGAACCGCGAGCGGCTCGATCTACGGCGCTGCTGGCTCTTCATGATGGACGAGCATTGCGACGAGGGCGGCGTGGTGCTGCCGGCCGATCATCCGCTCAGCTTTCGCCGCACGTTCGCTGAGCTGTTCACCAGCCGCGTATCGCCCGAGCTGCTGCCGCCGGCCGAACAGATGATTTTTCCCAGCCAGCAGAACCTGCCGACGCTGAAAGCGCAAATCGCGGATGCAGGCGGCATCGACACGACCTACGGCGGCATCGGCATTCACGGGCATCTGGCTTACAACGAGCCCGAGCCTGGCGTGCGCGAGTCGGATCCGCGGCGCGTTCGGCTCAATGACTTCACGCGGACGATCAACGCCATGCGCGCCGAGATTGGCGGCAACCTCGAGAATTACCCGCGCTATGGTCTGACTTTGGGCATGCGGCAATTGCTGGGGGCCCGACGCGTGCGCCTGTATTGCCGCAATGGCATCGAACTGGATTGGGCCAATACCATCCTGCGGCTGGCACTGCTGGGCCAGTCCGGCGACGACTACCCGGTGACCCATCTCCGCGACCACGGCGACTATTTGATCGTGACCGACGAGCACACGGCGCGGCCGCCACGGTTCGTGGTCTAGCTTGGGGTAGCCACGAGCGGCGAGAGGATACCACGAAACATGGCCACGACCGAAGTCATCGAACCCAAGGCCGCGCCGTGGCACGCGGGCGTCACGCGCTATCACTGGCTCGTCCTGCTGCTGGCCTGCGCGGGCTGGGTGTTTGACGTTTACGAAGGCCAGATCTTCAATCTCACCAGCCCGCAGATGCTGGCCGATATCGTGCCCAATATCGATGCGAGCCAGACTCGCCGCTTCGGCGACATGGCGTTGGCGGCGTTTCTCGTGGGCGGCGCGCTGGGTGGCATCGCTTCCGGCGTCTTGGCCGATCGTTATGGGCGCAAGCCGGTGCTGGTGTGGACGATTATCGTCTATTCGCTGTTTTCCGGTCTCACGTTTCTGACTACGGCGTGGTGGCAGGTGCTCGTCCTGCGGTTCCTCGTGGCCATCGGCGTGGGTGGGGCTTGGTCCGTGGCGGCGACCATGGTGGCCGAAGTGTTTCCCAAGCGGCTGCGCGCGTACGCCTCCTCGTTTTTTCACGCCACCAGCATCCTGGGAGGTCTCCTGGCAACGGTGGTGGCGATTGCCGTCGCTGCGCAGTGGCGCTATGCCTATCTGCTGGGACTGTTGCCGGCCGCGCTGGCACTGGTCATGCGCTCGAGCCTTCACGAGCCGCCAGCGAGTGAGTATTCGCCAGCCGCCGCCGAGGAAACGGGAACACGGGGCAGCCTGAAA
>DASXEJ010000185.1 GCA_036490175.1 Pirellulales bacterium
GCTGATATTGGCCTCGGTCAAGTCCGCAAGAGTTGCCGGCCTGCCGAGAAGCCTGTCGAACTTATCGATTGTCAACTCATACTGACGGCAAACTCTTGCCGATGATTTTGCGAGTCGCTGCAAGCTGAACGACTGATCGTAGAATTCGCGAATTGTTGGGACAGGTTTGGGTGTTCGATCTTGTGAAATCACTTGGCACCTACCTTTCCCGAGGCTCGCAGCGTCCGCTGAATTCCTAGCGAACAAACGCAAAGCGCCCACGAACCATCGGGCGTTCCGGATCCGGGTAACCGCTCACGGTTGTAACCTTCGGCAAATGCCAAGGCCTTCCAGAGCGGCAGCCGTCTGGCAAGAAAACGAGAACTAAGCGTAGTGACTGGGACGGCGTTTAGACTGGCCGGTTTCCAGCCGTCGGCAGTGGTCACGATCAGGACCGCATTGCGACCGTGTGACGTGGACATAGATGTCCTTTCAGCGCGCCGTAGCGCACAGAAAAAGAGTTGCGTCGCCTCAACACACTGTTCAGGCGGAGATCAAGCCGCCCTGCGCCATTGCGCCACCCCACGCCCTTTCGGACGTAAGGCCGCGTTTCCTGACGGAAACACACTTACCGGGCTCTGGTTCTCGCGTATGCTCAGGCGACGCAACACTGTTTTGATCCGTTGGTTGGAACACGAAGATGATCTTGTCGAGCCGGTTGATCTGTCGGCTCTCACTACTTTGAACGCCTGCATTGTCTAGCGGCCGGTTCGAAATGTCAACTTGGGGTCAACTGGCCCCAAAACGGAAACAATTGTTTCTCTTCTCGCAAACCGACCTCCCAGCTTCGCCCGTAACGCAGCGCAGAGCCGTCCCCCGACCCCAGGCACCTATCGGCACCCGGCCGTCACGCGGGCCGTGTGGCGTTGGCCGCATCAGGCCCCCGGATACTCACGGTGAGCACGCTCCTCGACCGCTTTCGTCCGCTCAAGCAGATCGGCGTACTTCGACGCCAGTTGTTCGAGTGAACTATTCAAACGGATCCCGTCGTTGACCCACTTCGAGATGAGTGTCAGCTGTTCCTCGCGCTCGGCGTGTGCCTTGCGAATGCTGTCGACGAGCGCTTTGCAATCTTCGGAAACGGTGCTCATGTTGCCCTCAGTTGAAGTCTGCGATTCTCGGTTGCGGCGCTGGTCTGCCAAGTAGCCGCAACATTTCGTCGCGTTGCCTCTTGGCGTCCTGCGCTTCCTGAAGAATCTTCTGGTCAATGCCCTTTCGATTGTCGCTATATCGCGCCGCAATATCCGCCTGGCTCCCTTTAGCGATGGCACCGACGTCCTTACTTTCTTTTGGCTCGTCCTTCAACCCCGCGCCTTCTTTCTTCTTCACCCGGTCGTATGTTTCCTGCGAGATCAGTCCGGCCTCGCGGAGCTTATTCAGTTCCTTTAGTTTTTCAGCGAGCTTCTCGGCGGGATTTGCGACGCTTTCGGTGATGGACTGCGCCAGTTGCTGCATCTTTTCCGCTTCGGCGACCATCTTCTTGCGCTTCGCGGCCTCTGCATCGAGCATTTCCAGCTTCTTGGCCATAGCGGTGGCTTGGGCGATGTCTGCCGACGACACTCCCTTGGCTGCGGCCTCTGCGATCTTCAGCATGTCACCGGTTTGACCGTAGAAATCAACCCGGCGTTGCAAATCGGCTACTAACTCGGCCCCGGTCTCTTTCAATCGCTGCTCGACTTCCGCGGCTTTCTTGATTTGTTCGGCGATCTGCTCACGAGCATGAATCTCGGCGGACAGTGCGGTGGCACGTTCGATATCGGCAGCCGTCCCGCCCAGTTTTTCAACTTCGCGAGCCAGTTTTTGCGCGCTCGTCATGCCGGTCGTGGCGAGATCTTCTTCCAGTTTCTTGATGGCGTCGGTGACATCCTTGCGCTTCTTGGCAGCATCGGCGATGGCCAGCGCGTTGCGTAATTGCCGCTCCATCGCCGTGCCATCGAATGCGATGCCCTGCTCGGCCAAGTCCTTCTTGGTCTTTTCGATGATCTTCGAGAACTCGTAAGCCTTTTTGCCCGCTTCGGTCATGCCAGCTGTCAGATTCGACTCATTCACGGCTGCCAGGAAGTCGCGCGCCTTTTGCGTGGCGGCTTCGGTGGCCTCGGCGACACGTTTCACTTCCTCAGCGTGCTTCTTTGCCGGGTTCTCGGAGATGAGCCATTGCCAGGCCTTATAAACGCCGTAGGTGACTGCTGCCACGATGGCGATACCGACCGCAACGGCCGCGACAGCGACACCGATCGCAATCCACAGCGGAGCGGAGATCGACGCGAGAACGGTAAGAGCCGCGTTCAGCGCCCACGTCGCACCGACGACCAGCCATTTCGCCGCAGCCCAGATGCCCATCGCGGCGCTTACCGCGTAGCTTAATAAAACCGTCGGCGACAGAATTGCCCGCAGCACGCCGAGCGTAGCGTTCAGAGCGCGGGTCGCCCCGACGACCAGCCATTTGGCGCCAGCCCAAATTGACGACGCTACCCCCGCCGCACTGGCCGTGCCAACGTACGACGCGCTATTGGCGCGCAAGGCCGCAAGCGCGGCATTAGCTACCCACATCGCTCCGGCCAATACTTTCTTGGCCACGGCCCACGCCAGCGTCAGCGGTGTCATGGCGGTTCCGAGCACGCGATAAGTGATCATCTGCACGATGATTCGCGTCAATGCAATATGCAGCGCGATACCGATGACGACGGATAGTGATTTGAGGATCACCGACACTCCGGCCACGATCGGCAGAAACGCGGCGAAGGGCCTGAAAAACACCCCGAGTATGGCGCCAGCGGCGGAGAATGCCGGCGTTAAATGTCGCACCGCGTTGGCGACGTTTTCTGCAACCGTGCGCAGATTTGCCCACGAGGCAAATGACGCGCCAAACGCGGCACTCGCCTCGCTCGTTGCGTCGCGGACCGTTTTCAAGCTTTCGGCCAGTTCGCCGGTGGCACCTGCCGAGAGCGCCCTTTTTAGCGTGTTGCCCAAAACTGCGATCGCCCCCGCACTAGCGCCGACCTTGACGATCTTCGCCAGGTAGCCGCCGACTGCCGCATCAGCCGCTTTCCAAGCTGCGGTCGCAGATTTGATGACCACGTTATTTCGCACGATGCTCGTCGCTAATTTTTCACTTAGCTTGATCGTGTTGCCGACACCCGACGTGAATGACGTCGTGTCAGCGGTCAGCTTGATGGCCAGTGTCGAAATAGTCGCCATGTTCGGTCCTGAAGTGATCTAAAAACAGCGCCTTAACGTCCCCGCACCGCGAGCCTACTTCCGCGCCGCGCTTTGCATCGCTCTGACTTTATCTTCAAGCTTTCCGCATCGCGCTTCGAGCCGCCCGACGCATTCGAGCAGCCCTTGCAGCTCGACGCCGAGCAGCATCAAACTTTCGAGAACGCCGGCGACCTTTTCCACACGCTCGACGACTTCTTTGCGAAGATCATCCATGTTTCGCTCCCTCAGAGTTTCAAAACCCGCCGCAGTTCTACAACTGGCAGCGGGTGAGCACAGCTGCTGCGGCTACCGCGCTCAAGTTTGGTTTAGGCGTGTCGCCTTGCAGTGTCTTTTCGCCACACGTCGAACCGTGCCGCTAGTACCTGGTCGTGAGATATGTCCGTTAGCATCCTCGCGCGTTGCTCGTGATTTTCAGCACTGCGCAAGTTACCATCGGAACGCGTCGAGATAATCCGATCAGCGAACTTCTCGGCGATCGCCTGCTGGGGCGAAAACACCGTACCGTCCTTCGAACCGTCGCCAGCTAGCAATTTGGCGATTGCTGATACCGGACGACCGGTACGGTTCGCAAGTGCGGTCGTGATTTGCCGGTCCACGGTATCCAGCCAGTCGGCTGCTTCACGCATGTCTTGGGCATTGCCAATTGACAGCATCGCCGCGCGGTGAACGAACAACGACGCCACGTCATACATTTCACGCCGCCCCGGCGATGCCGCTTGGCTGATGATCGCCGCAGCGGATCCCGCCATGGAAATATTGGTTGTCGTTACCTCGGCGTTGTGCGAAACGAGCGACGAATAAATCGAAATTCCGTCGAAGGCCGAGCCACCGCCCGAATTAATTTTCACGTTGACCGGCCTGCCGGAATTTCGACGCAAAATGTGGGCAATGTCATCGGCCAGCATTCCACCACCCTCGCCGTCGCCGCCGATCGTGCCAAAACACAACAGCTCTAGTGAGCCTGGCGCCTCGTTCACGACAAGTCGCATGCGTTTGGAATTGGCCATCCCATCGCGAATGCAGCGGGGAGCGCCTCTTAAGTTCAGTGCGTCAAAGTTATGCACGGCAACTCCTTAGTAGAGAACGGCAGCCGCCGCGCGCCGGGAGAGCTACGCGACGGATGCCGGTTATTGGCTTACGCTGCCTCGACCGGTTCGATCAAGTCGCCGGGTGTCGTGCTGAGTACCAACTCGCTTCTGACGTACCGGCAGATGCCTTTGTCCGTCATTCGCCGTGCCTCTTCCGCATCCCAGTCCGTGACGTCGCCGGCCTCAAAATAGAAGCTACCAATTTGCCGCACCTCGCCGGTGTCTCGCATGACCATCGTCCGCATGCCACTGAAGCCTTGCAGAAACATGATGCGCACCTTCGGCCGCTCGGCTTCGGGTTTTTTCTTAATTCCGAACACTGTGAATCTCCCTGGAACGTGAAAGGTTTGTTAGGCGTGCATTTGAAGAGTGGCGATCGGATGTGTACCGGCATCTCGCAGGACGCAAGCACTATGGCCGATGGCTTGCCACAAATCCTCGTCGCGCTCCGCTCGCATCTCGCCGAGTTTTTGCAGCATGATCGGACCAAAGTCGACGATCGTGACCTTGGAGAAGTCGCCGAACGCAATCGGCACCGAACCAGCCGCAATTTCCGGCATGTGCTGATTGATGGTCCATCTCCATTCATCCAGGCCAGAGGATCGAAAAATGTAGTCCGCCAGGCCATTTTTCAGCTGCCGGATCACGAGGTACGTATTGAGCGTACACATGAAGCTCGCAACGCCAGGTTTCGCGTACATCGACGGGATGGATCCAACGAGCGACAGAATTTCGTCGGCCGCAATAGAACCAGGGCTGCCCGTGGTGACCTTTACAGGTGCGGCGTACAGAAAACCGGCTTGCTGCACGGAAGACTCGCCGAGTGTGAACGTGCGATTTTGAATTCGGGCGACGCGTGACGTCACCGCATAGACTGCGGCCGGCACCGCCAATGGCGAATCTTGCTGGAACGCACGGCTAAGCGCAAGCTGCCCACTTCCGAACGCCGTCATAACCGCGTTGGCGCGGCCGACGACGGGATCTGCTTGATTCGCGGCTGGTTGGCCGATTTGGACAATCGAGCCCTCTTTCAAAGCGCCGTTCATCGTCGGAACACCCAAACTCTGCGCCAACCACGTCCGAACGACTGTGCAGATGGATCGCAGCGACGTGTTATCGAGTAGTGCTTGCTCAACGGTGTCCTGAATAAGAACGGATTGGAGATATCCGCCTTGATCGGAGCCCGCGAGAAGGTCATTGCGCACCTGGCGATAATCAGGACACAGATCTACGTCGCCTGCCCAATTCGCTGCCTTGGCCGCCGTCGCTAACTTCGAAAAGTTCGCTGGCGCCGGTCGCCCTGACGGTTTCATCAGGTTTCCCAGGATCGAGCCCGTGCCCGTATCACCCGTGATATCGGCGATTCGGTCCCTGACTTCCTGACGCTCTCGCATGCTCGCAACCATCGTTTCGTCCTCTGTGAAAAGTGATCCGGCATTAGCCGGCTAGGTAACCTTTTGGTGCCGGACCGACTGCTTGCGCGTCATCGACGATCGCGACCTGCTGGGCCCTGGTCTGCCCCGTGTCGCTAACGCCAATGGTAAATTCGACCTTGTCGTCGACCGCGACGCGCAGCCAGTCTTCTTTGGTAAACTGCGAACCGTGCGCGAAAAGCGACTGCGAGCGGCCGTCCGAAATGCGGTCGATGAACAAATATTTTTTGTCTCGGAAAAGTCGCTGTACGTGTCCGGTGAAGCGCTCGATCATTTCTCGCTCCCCAAAGCTGCGCGCAACTTGTCGAGGTCGCATTCGGCGTAATGCGCTTTTTCGTTAATGACGAGCACAGGACGAACGCCGGCCGCGTCGGCAGCAGCACGAATGCGCGCCGGTGCGGCTTGCAGAAGTTGGGCCAAATAACCCAGCGTCAGGCAGTTGGTCGTTGCTATTACCATGAGCCATACTTTACAAACAGGTGATGCTCATAACGCCAAACGATGGCGTTATTCCACTACTACGAGAAATTTTGTTCCGCACCCGCGACACACGGTTCTCCGCGTGATACTTCCGTCGTGTTGGTCAATCGATCTTGTAGTTCGCAGCTCGGTGGAGTCGCATCCCGGGCAGCGCGGCCGTTCTACGAATACAAGCGGAAGTTCTTCGGCAGTCCTTGCCATGGCGCTAGAAAATCTCCAAGTCGTTGTCTTCGTAGAAAGTCCCGGTCGGAACTTGGCCAGAGTCTTCGCCCCATGCGGCCAGTGCCATCACCAACGCGGCAATGCCGTCGATGCGCTCGGTCGATTTGGCCTTGCTCGGCTTGATGTTGCCGGCTGCGTCAGTTTCGGCCGCGGCATTACTGGCCATCCATCGCAACATCGGATTGCTTCCGTGCTCGATCGTGCCGCCGATGATGATTTTCTCCAGCTCCTTCGAAGGTGCTGATAGCGAGGCAAACCCCTGCCCGCAGTCGACGACGTTGAAGCCGTCCCCCATCAATTGCGTCGTGATCTGGCTAGCGTTCCAGCGGTCGCGAGCGATCTTGCGGATGTTGAATTTCTTACCGAGCGCGCAAATGTCGGCACGAACCCGGTCGTAGTCGACCACAGCGCCCGGCGTCTGAGTAAGAAAACCCTGCCGGGCCCAGACTTGGTACGGAACACGGTCGCGTTGCTCACGCTTGCGAGCGTTTTCCTCGGGCACCCAGAAGAACGGCAGAACGATGTGATTCGGACCGCGGCGAAAGTCCAGTACGAACGCCGTGACGTCGATGCTGGTCGACAAGTCGAGACCGGCCATGCAGACGAGGTCTTGAAGTTCCTCGAACGCTTCGGCACGCCACGCAATCGGATCCTCGGCGCCGCATTGGTCCCAGCGATCCATCGGCAGCCATCGCATATCGGTCTCCGTTTTTTGGTTCAAATGCAGCCGTCGAAAAGTGTTCTCAAAAGTCGCGACTTCCTGGGCATGTTTGCACTCGCGTTCCAGATATTCGCGGCTGACGCTCACGCCAATGTTGGGATTTGCAGCGGCCCAAACATCGGGGCTTTTCCAATCGGCATCGCGCGGAGCCTCATAGATCACCGGCAGAAATGCAGGATCATCGAGAATGCCGTCGCGGACCTTTTCGGCGTATCCGTGTTTTTCGTTGCAGATCGACTCTCTTGCGAAGTCGCTGGTCGTGATAAACACCAACAATGGCTGCGCTCGGTTGGCGGATGCCATAGATGTGGAAATCACATCGACCAGATCGCGATTAGGCTGAGCATGTAGCTCATCGACGATGGCCAAGCTGACGTTTCCGCCGTGCTCGCCACCTGCTTCGGATGAAATCACACGCAGGCTCGAAGCGCTGTCCTGACGCAACACGATCGACCGCTGGCCTACTCCACCGAAGATCTGCGAGGCATCAGTCAGCGATGGGCAACGCTCGACCATGCCACGGCAATGCCTGAACAACAAAGCCGCCTGGTCGCGCTTGGCGGCTGCCAGGATGATTTGGGCACCGGCTTCGCCGTCCTTGAACAGGCCGTACAAAGCGATACCAGCAGCCAGCGGCGACTTGCCGTTCTTTCTCGGCACGTAAATGAGCGCTTCGCGGTATCGTCGGACCGTGCGCCCTTGGTCGTCCTTACGCAGCCAGCCGAACAGGTTGGCCACGATCGCTTGCTGCCAGGGCTCCAGCTTGAACGGCTTGCCGGCAACGGCGCCTTCGACATGCCGAAGCTGCGTTTCAAAGAACTCAAGCGCGCGATTGGCGGCCTTGTCGTCGAAACGGCAGCCGGTCGCGCCACGCCTCGGGTTGTAACCCGGAATCGTGAGAATCAGATTGGCCAGCTGCCGCTTGGTCAGCGGTTTCCAAGTCGGCGTGCGAGGTGCGCGCGGCTTCGGTGCTTTCTTGCCTTCGTTGGCCCGTGCTTTGGCCCGCCATGAGCCAGAAGCCTTGAGTTGCTCGGCCGTTTTTCGAGGTCGGCCGCCCGGATTCTTTTTCTGTTTTGCCATTTTGGTTTCGTGAGTGTGTGTTTAAGCCTTGGACAGCGGTGTCTGGACGGTTTGCCCAGACTAAATGGCCCCCCGGACTACTTTCCTTGCCCCGTCTTACGATTGTGATGCCATGCGCAGAGCGAATCCCAGTTCGACACGTCCCAGAACAGCTCGACGTTGCCACGATGTGGCTCTCGATGATCGACCACTGTCGCTTGCTCAAGCCTGCCGCCCTGCTTGCACAAGACGCACAGCGGATGCAGAGCAAGGAACACGCGGCGCTCGTTGCGCCAGCGTGCCGATGCGTACCAAGCGCGCCATGGGTAGGCTTTGTGGCGTCGCTTGTCGGCGTCACGCGCAGACTGCCTTGCAGCAGCAGGTCGTAGTGGTGGTGGTCTACTTGGCATCGGATGCCCCCTGGGGTTTGCGGTGGCTTGGCCAGTTACATGCCAGGCACAATGCGTCGTGCCTCAGGCGGTCGTAGATGGCACCACCTAGTCTCTCTTGCAGCTCGACGCCGCTGCTTACGTTAAGCGTCACGATGATCGGCCGCATGGCTCGGTATCGCCCATCAACCACACGCAGCAGACAGCCCGCTGTGTAGTCGGTGAGTGCCCCGCGGCTGCGATCGCTTCCCGGTACACTCGGCGGGATCGGGTCACTTAGCAGCAGCAGGTTCGACTCGACCAGAGTGTGGACCACATGGTCTTCGGTGGTGTGGCTATCGAAGTCGGCCGCTGAGCGAAAGTCGGCGAAAAGTGCTAGGCCGTCACGCCACTCGATGGTCATGCCAATCTCAATGGCACGCTTGGCGATAGCAACGGCCAGGAAGTCTTTTCCCGTGCCCGGCGGTCCGTACAAAACGACGTTGATGCCATTCTTGTAGTTTTCGCTGAGGTTCTCGACGTAGCCCCGAACGGCCTCGACGATTGGCTTCTGAGCGTCATGGCTCACCTTGTATGAGTCGAGAGAGCAGCTGCGGTATCGTTCGCCCACGCGCTCCATAAAGAATTCTAGGCGGTTATTAAGTACTTCCCGACGGTTGTTTTCAGCGCGGGCTTCCGCGTCAGCCGCGTACTTTTCGATTTGCTCCGCGGTGTATCTGCCACATTTGGCCATCGTTACGCCCCTGTCGTCCTCTATGAGCCAGGGATACCGGTCGAACACCTGCCTTATTGCTTCAGAAATCGCCGAGTTGTTCGCCGGTGTATTGCTGGCCGCGGAGGTCGCGCTGCCGTTGCGGTTTTGAGTTTCCACTTGGGTTTTGCCTTTCGAGAATGAGCCGGTCCCATTGCTTGCGTAGGGTCTCCGGGCTGAGGATGTTCTTGAACCAAAAGTCGTGTTTGCTGGCGAAGTCAAAGAGCGAACGGATTTCGTCGTGGGTCTTACCGTCACGCTCACGGGTTAGCCGGATTGAGTTCGCCCACTTGGCGAGGTCCGGCGACTTGTGTCCTGGATTGCGTTCCTGGATCACACAAAACATCCAAGAAGCTATTTCCCGGTCGGCGTCCGTGGAGCGAAGCTTCTCGGACGTAGAAAGTAAGTCTTGTTCTTGTGGGTTTTCTTCTATGGGTATTCTTATGGGCGCACCGTGTGCGGGGGGATTATGTCGTCTCCTGCGGGGTCCCCCTGTCTTCTGTGCGGAGTCCGCACCGCCTGCCGAGTCCGCATCGCATGCGCCCTCCGGCTTGGGGGTTGGTGGGTTTGGAGTCAGCCTGTACACGCTCGATCGACACGCGCCGGCGCCGGTGTAACGGCGTTCTACCGCGAGCAATCCGGCAGCCTTCAGCTGTTTCACCGAATGCTGTGCTCCTCTGATGCTCACGCCCGATTTCTGCGCGAGGGTTTCGATCGATGGGAAGCACTCGCCCTGGCGGTCAGCCATACGGGTCAGCGTGGCGTACACGGCCCATGAGACTGCCCCCACATTCGGGAGCAGCTCGTGAGCCGCGTTTGGTGTGCAGAAGAATCGATCGGAAGGCCAGGACATGCGTCGTTTCTCGTCTCCGTGGGAATGTTGCCAATTGGCAACGATTGATTTACAGAACGCCTTGGCGGCTCGTGATGCCCTTGGAAGCCGGGATGCGCTCGACAGCGAGCCGCCAGTGAGGCTTGTTTGCAAGGATGCGAGTGACGAAGTGATTGGCCCCGCGTTCGCTGTGGAAGAACGCTTCGGCGTTGCCCATCATCAGGTCGGCCTCGAATCCGCCGCCCAGGATTCGCGCTTGGTCGCGGACTAAATTTCGGTCGTAGTCATCGCTTCCGAAATACATCAAAACTCGCCACTGTCCGCGTTTGAGCTTGCTCATTTCATATCTCCTCGTGTTTTGCCCCATTGGTTGGTAACTACGCTTGCTCGCGATCCGCGATCCATGCCCTGACGGTCTCCACGCTGTACCTAACGCTCCTGCCAATCAAGACGGACCTGAGCGTGCCCCTCGGCACGGTGAGTGAGTAAAGGGTCTTGCGACAGACCTTCATTGCGGCACAGGCCTCGTCTGCCGTGAGCAATAACCTTGAGGCCTCAGGCATTTTGTTCCCCCCTTTTGCCGCGTTTGGCGCGCCTTGACTCTTCTCGGGCTTGGATTGGCCCGAAAAGCGCCTCTCTTTTTCGGCGGACCTCATCGGCATCGGAAAGCATCTTGTCAACGGCCCGCAACAGCTCCGCGTGGGCTATCACGTCGTCGGGTTCGCCAGGCTTCATGTATCGATCCTCCTAACTCAAGTGCGCAGCGTTAGCGCTAGCGTTAGCTTTTGATCGATCAATCGCGACTTCTCCCGGAGAAACCGGAAGAAAGATTTTTTTCGAGCGTTAGGGCCGCGTTAGCGGTCGTCGGCAGAAAGCCTAGATTTCCACGCCGGAAGCTGCCTGACGCGTCCCGATGTCACGCCCAATAAGACGGCGAGCTGCTTTGAGTCCTTCGCGGTATATCTAATGTCAAGGCGGAAAATCGCCAGCAGCTTCTCATTGAGATCCAATCCTTGCTGATTCATTATCCGAAGGATCTGAACCGACGTGGAGTCGCCGGCTGCCTGGATGAACTGCTCAATGTCGACCGGTTGCTGATCAGCATTGGCTCGAGCCTCAAGGGGCTGGTCAGCCGCCGCGGCCGAAGCCTTGGCAGTACCGAGCCGGGAGAGCCAGCTAGTTGCTGAGTTGAGATGAAGACAGAGGTTCGCGTGCCAAATTAAATAGGTTCGGATGTCTTCAGACTCAAACGCCGGCTTTTCTACATCTTCCCATTGGTGAATATTGCGCCAGACATCCGTGATATGCATGCGCTCCTGCTGCGTGCAATCGAGCAGTTCGAGATCGCCATGATTAAGTCGCGCGACCAGTCGCCGCAAAGTGCCCGAAAACTCATCCCAGCTATGGTTAAAATAATCCTCATCGTCGCTTTCTAGTAATGCGCGCAAGGTCGCCTGGAGCCAATTGCAATCCTCTATCGTCTGAGGAATGTCTATCGACACCAGCGTGTTGGCCGCCGCTTCGGAGCCGCGTGTACCGAAGAGTGATATTGACGGCCGGACCTCCGTTTTGCGAGCGATCTTGATTCCTGATGCCATGTCCTGAACCCGGCAAATCTCATCGTTCAACAGTTGTGCGGCCCTCGACCCGAATCCGCAATCTTTGCCTTCTTCCGCCGTGTCCCACAGGCCGAAATAAAACCTCCTTAGTTCGTAAAGTCGCGGTTCAAATGCCGCTAGGTGGCCGTCTGCGGAGGCTGCCGCCATGCATCGCAAATAGGCGGCCAGGAACGGTCCGTCGTCGAGCGCAGGCCGGATCTCGCGCCTTAAGTCAGCAAGGAAGTGATATTCTGAAGCGCGCTGACGCGAATCGGCTTCTACCGCCCGGATCAATCGGTCGCGATGCTGGATGGCCAGGGCGCAGATCTCGCCCGCGGCGTCCGAAATCCATTGCATAGAATCTCATCCTTTCCTAGAAGGCCGGGCCAACCGCCGCGGCCTGGACGGGATGAGTCGCCTAAGCCGCGGGGTCGTGGGCGGGAGCTACCCGCCGAACCCAGCAAAGATCGTTTATGCCTTATTTCCCATGACTAAGGCAACTATTTTCAGCTGGACCGCCTCGGTCAGCATCGGCCATGCATCGATAATCTGGGCAAGACGCGAATCTGCGCCTATTTGCGCGCCGCTTTTATGCGAATCTTCATACTCTCCGGGGATTACTACACTGTTTCGCACCCCTGCGGGGTGTGGTATCGTAAGGTTTCGACCAGCGGCAAAGGTTGTTCGCGGGGTTTCTTTCTGCTCGCCGCCCAACCCGCGACGCGTGAAGAGGCAGGCAAAACCACGGGCAGGGCGCCAGGCAACCGCCCGCCGGCTCGAACCGGAACAAAAAGATGGCACAGATCTCTGATTCCCCGGCCGTTTCCGGCCTCAGTGACAACGACGTGCAGGCGATCGATCGGCTGCGCGAGGTCTATGGCCGATTGCGCAGCGAGCTAGGCCGGGTCATTGTCGGGCAACACGATACGATCGAGCGCCTGTCGATATGCTTGTTCGCACGCGGACATGCTCTGCTGATGGGCGTGCCCGGTCTGGCTAAGACGTTGCTCGTGAGCAAGGTTGCGGAAACGATGTCGCTGCGATTCAGCCGCATCCAGTTCACGCCGGACCTGATGCCGATGGACATTACCGGCACCGATATCTTGCAGGACAATGCCGACGGGCGGCGAGAATTTCATTTCATACACGGCCCGGTGTTCGCCAATATCGTTCTAGCGGACGAGATCAATCGCGCCCCGCCGAAGACGCAGGCGGCGATGCTGGAAGCGATGCAGGAGCAGAAGGTCACCGTCGTCGGCAAGACGTTCCACCTGGATGCTCCGTTCTTCGTGCTGGCGACGCAAAACCCTGTCGAACAAGAAGGAACGTATCCTCTGCCCGAAGCGCAGCTTGACCGTTTCATGTTCTTGATCGAGCTGGATTATCCCACCGAGGAAGAAGAGGTGCGGATCGCTCGCACGACGACCGGCGATGCGCTGCCGGAATTAGATCATATACTGCATACGGCCGAGATCATCGAGCATCAGCACCTGGTGCGGCGCGTGCCGGTGGCCGACCATATCTATCAATATGCGGCCCGTCTGGTGCGTAAAACACGGCCGCGCAGCGCCGCGGCGCCCACCTGGATCAAACCGCTCGTGGCCTGGGGCGCGGGACCGCGGGCCGTACAGTTTTTGATTCTGGGTGCCAAGGCACGGGCCGCCTTGCACGGCAGCTATATGGTCCGCCTGGAAGATATCCAGGAAGTGGCCCTGCCGGTGCTGACGCACCGCGTGATCACGACCTTTGCCGCCCAGGCCGAGGGGCTTGATGCCAAGCAGATTGTCAAGCGCCTGATCATGGAAACGATCGAGGAGCAGTAGCAGAGAATCTTGCCAGCCAAGTCGAGCTGGGCAAACGGTTGCGATTGCGGGGTGCA
Organism: Pirellulales bacterium; assembly: GCA_036490175.1. Taxonomy (NCBI): domain Bacteria; kingdom Pseudomonadati; phylum Planctomycetota; class Planctomycetia; order Pirellulales; species Pirellulales bacterium. The sequence goes on from DASXEJ010000185.1 coordinate 13,711, forward strand.
TGGCGAAAGTGACCGCGCCTCGACATCGGCGACCGACCAGCGGGGGCTGTGGAATAAAGAGTCGATCCTTTCGGGCAACCGCGCATGTTTTCGGATCGCCAACCGCGCAGTTTTCTTGACGCGAACGTCCTGTCGCGCCTGGCCGGCGTTCCTTTGTTTGCTCGTCGGCCGATGCAGGGGAACGTATCGGGTCGGCACGCCAGCCCGCATCGCGGTTCCAGCGTCGAATTCGCCGAATATCGCAAGTATGTCGCCGGCGACGATCTGCGGCGGCTCGATTGGCGCGCCTATGGGCGATCGGACCGCTTCTACGTCAAAGAATTCGAGGCCGACACCAATCTGCGTTGCTGCTTCATCATCGACACAAGCGGCTCGATGGGTTTTGGCTCGCAGGAAATCACGAAGCTGGAATACGCCCGTCGCATCGCCGGCACACTGAGCTATCTGGCGAGCCAGCAAGGGGATGCCGTGGGGCTGGCGTGCGTGGCGCGCGGCATCGTGCAGAACCTGCCCCCGCGCCGCAATGCGGCACATCTGCGGTTGATCTTGGATCTACTGGAAGAGATGAAGCCGGTTGGCGAGACGAGGCTGCCCGAAGCGCTCCACGAATTGGCCGAGACAATGCGGCAGCGTGCCCTGGTGATCATCATTTCTGACCTGTTCATCGATCCGGCGATTTTGAACAGCTGTTTCCAGCACTTACGTTTCCGGCACCATGACGTGGCCGTTTTCCACCTGTTGGATCCCCTGGAGTTGGATTTCAATTTTCGCAGGCCGATGCGGTTTCTCGACATGGAGGGGGGGCCGTCGATCTTCGCGGAACCGAATGACATTGTCGATCGGTATCAGAAGGCATTGCAGCAGTACCTGGGCGATCTCAAGCAAGTCTTGCTGGAATCGGCGGTGGACTACCAGCGCGTGTCGTTGGCGGACAATTACGAGCAAGCACTCGTCCGGTTTCTCGTAAGTCGCGCTGCGGCAAAGGGGCAGCGATGAGCTTTTTGCAGCCCTGGTTGCTGATTGCCCTGCCTGCGATCGCGCTGCCGATCATCATTCATCTGGTCAACCAGCGCCGTTTTCAGACGATTCAGTGGGCCGCCATGATGTTCCTGCTGGCAGCCCGCCGCATGGCCCGGGGATATTCTCGGCTGCGCCAATGGTTGATCATGGCGGCACGTATGGCTGCGATCGCGGGGCTGGTTTTCGCCGTCAGCCGTCCTTTGGCGAGTGGTTGGCTCGGGCTGGCTGCTGGGACGCGTGCGGATACCACGATCGTGCTGCTGGATCGCTCGCCCAGCATGCAGCAGCGCGGCGTAGGCGGCGGATCGAAGCTGGAATCCGGTCGCAGCCAATTGGTGCGCACTTTCGAGACGTTGGGTTCCGACCGGTGGGTCTTCATCGACAGCACCACGCACGAGCCGCACGAGCTGGAGTCGGCAGCAGCATTGGCCAGTATTCCGCAGGCGGGGCCGGCCAGTGCGTCGGCTGATTTGCCGCTCATGTTGCAAGCTGCCTACGACTACATGCGCGACAATCATGCCGGTCGAACCGAGATCTGGATCTGCTCTGATCTGCGCCATAACGATTGGACGGCCGACAGTGGCCGCTGGTCCACGCTGCGCAATGCGCTGCTGGAAATGCCTCAAGGGGTCCGGATTCATTTGCTGGCCTATCCGCAACCGGCCGCCAGCAATGTCTCGGTGCGCGTGACCGAAGCCCGCCGGCATGACACTAGCGACGGCGCCGAGTTGCTCGTTTCACTCCGCTTGTCGCGCGAAGGTGAGGGGGACGAGAAGATCACGTTGCCTGTTCAGTTCGAGATCGAAGGGGCACGCTCGGTCATGCCGGTCGAGCTGACCGGATCGCACGTCGACCTGAAGGACCATCGCATTCCGATCGAACGGACGCGCGAACGCGGCTGGGGCAAAGTATCTATTCCAGCCGACGTCAATCCGGCCGACGACGATTTCTATTTCGTTTTTGATAATCCTCCTGCCCGCCGGGCTATCGTGGTATGCGACGATCCGCAGGCGCAGCGGGCGCTCGAGCTTATGGCGTCGATCGCGCCCGAGCCCGCGTTGCACTGCGCAGCGGAAGTCGTCGCGCCCGAGCAGCTGCCTGCCGTCGTCTGGGACGAGATTGCCCTGGTTTTATGGCAAGCTCCGCTGCCTACCGGCACCGCGGCCGAGCTGTTGCAATCGTTTGTAGATCGCGGCGGCCAAGCCGTTTTCTTTCCGCCACGCAGTCATGGCAACGAAGAGCTGTTCGGCATGCGTTGGCAAACCTGGGTTACCGATGCGGACCGAGTGCCTGTCGAAAACTGGCGTGGCGATGAGGACATGCTGGCGCGAACGCTCAGCGGCGCGGCGCTTCCAGTGGGTCAGCTCGAGATTGCCCAGTATTGCGGCCTGGTGGGTGAGTTCACGCCGCTGGCCATGTTGCGAGGGGGCGCACCACTGGTTGCGCGAGTGCCAACCAAGCGAGGTGGCGTCTATTTTTGGGCGACCACGCCGTCGCCAAGCGATTCGTCGCTGGCCACCAGCGGCGTCGTCATGTACGCATTCGTGCAGCGCGCTTTGGCGGCGGGTGCCGCTGTGCTGTCGAAGGCGCGGCAATTGGATGCCAGCGACGGAGCGGGCGAGAATCCATCGACATGG
>DASXEJ010000186.1 GCA_036490175.1 Pirellulales bacterium
AGCGTCGCGGCACCATATTCGTGAACGAGCGGATCGCGCAATAGCACTAGCGCCGGCTCCACGTGCTTGGGCAACACATGCCCATTCACCGAGTGATAGGCCAGGCGACGCGCCAGGTCGCATTCGCGTACGCTGCTCCGCGCCCAATTAATGACCTGCGTGGTAAGTACGCTGCGGATTCCCAATTCCTGGCAAAAGCCCAACAGCAGCGTGTTGATTCCTGCCGAATCCACGTCGGTGAGTTCGGTCAGATTGCCGATGCCCATCATGATTTCGGCATCGGGATATCGGGCCCGCACGTCGAGATACCTGGCCAGGCTGGCGGCAAAGCCAAAACCAATCGGTGCCAGAACCGGATCGATGCGCACGCGCACCCCGGCGGCCGCCAGCCGCGCCACGTTCTGGTCTAGACCCGCGAGTGTTTCCGGCACGTCAGGGACGACCACGACTTCGCAGCCCCAGTCGACCGCCCAATCGACGTTGCTCGAATTCACCGACAGAACGAGTTCGGCGCCGGCCCGCACGGCCGGCTCGATCTCGGCGGGATTCATGCTATCGATCGAGACCCGCGTCCCTTCGTCGCGAAGCAAACGCACCGCGTCGGCCACGTCGACCCAGGTTTCGCCCGGGTTACAGCCCAAATCGATCACGTCGGCGCCGTCGGCCAATAGACGTCGTGCCGCACCCAGCAATTCTTCGCGCGAAAGTCGCGGCACATGATTGATCTCGGCCAAGATCTCGATCGTGTAGCGACCGTAGTCCGAGTCGTCTGCCGGCGGTGCGCTAAACCAGCCGGGCAAATCGCGCAGATCTTTCGGTCCACGGTCGACCGGCGTGCCCACGGCCATTTGCACGGCGGCCAGGTCCCCTAGGCAATAGCCGGGCAACACGACGCGCGTCGTGCCCGCAGGCGGAGCCACGCGGCGCGCCACCCACTCGGGCGTCATCAAGGCGGCCACCGAAATTCCCAGCACGCCCACCGAGAAATCAAAATCAACCGTCGGCGCCATGCTCGCCAGCACGTGGCGCAAGCTATGCTCGGCCAATCGCCCGGTTACAAAATGTACGTGCTCTCGAGCCATAGACTGAATGATACGTCGCGCAGACCCCACAAAGTGCATTCTCGGCGCGCATCAATTTCCGCCGTTAACGGCGAAGATCTGACCCGTGATAAAGCTGGCCGCTGGTGAAGCCAGGAAACGCGCGGCGCGGGCTACGTCCTCGGGCGTGCCCCAGCGCCCCAACCACGAATCGGCCGCCGCCCGCTCTTGCCAGTATTCCGAGGCCTGGTCGCCCCAGGCGGTTTTGATCCAACCTGGGGCCAGGCAATTCACGCGCACTTCGGGCGCCAGACTGCGAGCGAGACTTTTCGTAAAGGCCATGATCGCGCCCTTGCTCGTGGCGAACAATTCTCCACTGTCGCCCGCCATCCCGCGCGCGGCCTGATCCCAACCCATGTTCAGAATCGTACCGTGCCCCGCGGCGCGCATTTTCGTCCCCACCAGTCGCGACAGCAGGATCGTGCCGCGGACGTCTACCTGCCACAGGTGTGACAGCTTGCGCTCGAAGGGCCACTTGCCGGCTTCACCGGTGAGCGTATCCGCGCCGGCATTATTGACCCAAACGTCAATACCGGATCGCCACGCCCAAGCGTCTTCGACCAATCGCTCGGCGGCCCGCTCGTCTGCCACATCAGCCAGAACGACCGTAGCGTCGGCTCCTAGCCGTCGCACTTGCATGGCCGTATCCTCGGCGGCATCGCGCGAGGTGTGCGCATGTACGATCACGGCGGCGCCGGCCGCGGCGAACTCCAGCGCGATGGCCCGACCGATTCCGCTCGATGAACCGGTAACGACCGTGGTCAGGCCGCAGAGATCGCTCATGCAGTTTTTTCGTGCGGAAGGCGGAAACGGGGGCGACTAGCGAGCTTATACTTGATTTTGTAACCTCGTCACACCGTACCAGCAAGAATCGCCCCGCATGCGGCTCGAGGCGCAGCCGGCAGTGACAGCTCGCCGAGGCCTGAAAACCGCTGCTGATTCTTGACCGTCCCAAAGGGTATACTCCGGGGCACCATGTCCAAACTACCTTGCTTCGCCCCACGCCGGGCCTGCTCTCACCGGCCGCCTTGCATCGCATCTAGCATCCCGCGCACGCCCCTAGTCGATTAGTCCGTGGAGTACCGCCCAAACGTCATGGACAATCCAATTCGCGCAGAGTTGATCCGCGACCGGCTGGCGACCACGGCATTCGCGTTTCGCGGCTACAACAATACGAACCTGGGACGCACCGCCGAGTTGCTGGAGCACCGCGCCTATGGACCGATCATGGAGCGCTACCTGCGCGAAGACTCCGAGATCTGCTCCGAAGCCACAGGCCAGAAGATCGACCTCGTGGCCCGCGTCCGCTCGCGCGTGGAAAGCTCGCTGGACACGTTCGCGGAAGACGTGCCATTGATTGTGACCGTCGAGCGAGCGCACTTGGCATTGTTGAAGCAGTTCTTCGACATCGATTATGGCCGCACACGCGTGGCCTTCGGCTATAGCATCGGCGAGATTGCCGCCCTGGTGTGCAGCGGTGTCTACGAAATGCAGCACCTGCTGCGGCCGCTGCTGTACCTGGCTGACGACTGCGTCGAGTTGGCCCGCACCGTGACGATGGGCGTGGTCTTCTCGCGAGGGCCGGCCTTGGATCTCGACGCCGTGCAGCGATTGTGCACCAAGATCACCGCCGAGGGGCGCGGCGTGATCGACCTGTCGAGCCACATGGCCCCTAACACGGTGCTGATCCTTGGCCAATACGAGACTATCGACCGCTTCAAGCAGCTGATGCCCGAGATTTTGGGCAAGCAGATCCACCTGCGGAAGAACTCCTACAAATGGCCGCCGCTGCACACGTCGATTTTATGGTCCAAGAACATCTCGAATCGCGCCGCGGCGATCATGCAAACCGTGCCGGGGGGTTTCACCGCGCCGGTGCCGCCGGTCCTGTCATTGGTCAACGGCAAGGTCGCGTACAACGATTTCAACAGCCGTAGCCTGATGAACCGCTGGGTCGATCACCCGCAACGGCTGTGGGACGCGATCAACGAGCTGCTCACGCTGGGGATCGACCTGATCTTGCACGTGGGACCCGAGCCGAACCTGATTCCGGCGACTTTTCAGCGCATTAGCGACAACGTCAATGCGCAAGTGAATCGATGGTCGATGAAAAGCAGCCTGGGACGCCGGGCCGTGATCGGTATCGTGCGCCGCCCCTGGCTGGCCAAGGTGATCTCCTCGCGCGCGGCAATTCTCCGTACGCCCTTCGTGGCGCATGTCGTGGTCGAGGATTGGCTGCTGGCGCAGGAGCCGCCGTAAGGGGAAACGATGAATGCGGAAAGATGAACGATGAATGGCTGCCGCCCGCCGCAATCTTCCTCACCTTAGTTCGTCGCGGCCTTTGCTTGCGCCGCAGCAGGCTCTTCATTCATTGTTTCGTTTCGATCATTCCGTGCGCAGCGGCAACTCGTAGCAGATCGCTTCTTCGTGGTTGCGCACGAGCAAGTTTCGGCCCGAGATGGCCGGATTGTTCCAGGTTTTGCCTTCGAGCGAGGTGATTCGCCCCAGTTCTTTGAATGCCGTGGGATTGGGATCCACCAGCACCAAATCGCCCGGCTGTTCGGCCTGCACCAAGAGCAGATCGCCCACCAGCAATAGTTGCCCGTGCCCGTAGTGTCCCCCTTTCCAGCGGCGTTTGCCGGTGCCGGCTTCGATGCAGGACAGCACGCCGTCGTCCAAGGCGTAGACAAATTCGTCGCGGAGAACCATGTTCGCGAACTTCGATTTCAGGTTGCGCAGATTGCGATTTTTCCAAACCTGCTCGACGGCCAGCCCTCCCTCGTCGTCGGGCGTGAATCGCAGCAGCTCGCTCCCTAGGCCATAGCCGGCCGAGACCAGCAACGTGTCCTCGCCCGTGACTAGGGGCTCGGTACATTTCGGATTCGGTTGCAGCCACTCATGCCGCCACAGAATGTGTCCGTCGACGGGATCGTGCCCGGCGACGCTTTCGCGATTGATGATCACGACTTGCGGTATGCCCGCCAGCGTGACCAGCTTGGGCGAGCTGTAGCTGGCCGGATCATCGCCGGCGTGCCACAACAGGTCTCCCGTCTCTTTGTGATAGGCGACCAGCGACTTGCCGTCCGGCCCGCCGGCCGACACGATCACCGCGTCCCCCACGACGAGCGGCGAGCAGCTTTTTCCCCATTGCGGCTTGCGCTCGAGCGTATCGGCGCCGTTCTCTTCCGCTACTTCGTGCGACCAGAGCTTTTTTCCCGTCGCACCGTCGAGGCAATTCAACAGCCCCAGTGCACCCAACGTATAGACGCGACCGTCAACGATCGTCGGCGTCGCACGGGGGCCGACACCGGCCAAAGTCTCTTCGAAGCGCACTTTGTCGGCGTGATACCAGACCGGTTTGCCGGTGGCCAACTCGTAACAGACGACCAACTCGTTCTCGCCGCGCTGTTCTTGCGTCACCGCGTAGTTGCCCACGATGGCGAATGAGCTCCAGGCCGCGCCCACCGGACGGCGCCATACTTCGCGCGGCGGAGTCGTGGACCAATCGCGAGCCAGTTCCGGTCCGGCCACCACGGCGCAGCGTCCGGGTCCGAGAAATTCCGGAGAATCCGCGGGTGTTGTCGACAGCAAGTCCGCCGTCCCACCCACAAGATCGGCAAACTCACCAGCCAGAGCCACGTCGTGCTTGGGAGTCCAGCGCCAAGCGAGTTTTGGCACGACGTCTCCCGAGGTCTCGTCCACGCGCACCAAGGCGAACGCGCCGGCCATGCCGATGGCAAATCCGAACAGCCCGGTTAGCCGCCCACCCCAAGACCACGGCGCCGTTAGCAACAGCCACGCGACAAGCAGCAGTGTGGCGCCAGCTGCCGTGGCAGCCGAGATCAGGAACGCGACCTGATGGTCCTTGTTAGGGTTGAACTGCGCCCAGGCGCACACGCCGGCGGCGCCCAACACCACGACCGCAGCTAACCCAAAGCGGACCACGCCGGCTGGGCTAACTCCGCCCTGCGGCCAACGTCGCGCTGAATCGTTCGTTGTCATCGATTTACCCAGTGGATTTACTCGGCGGATTTAGTCAGTGCGGCTAGTGACTTCGAGCAGGTGCCAGCCGAACTGCGTCCGTACCGGTCCCTGCACCTGTCCGACCGGCGCGCTGAAAACCACCTTGTCGAACTCGGGCACCATGCGTCCCGGCGAAAACTCCCCCAGTTCTCCCCCCTGCTTGCCAGACGGACATTGCGAATGCTGCTTGGCAATATCGGCGAAATCCGCGCCCGCCTCGATCTGAGTTTTGAGCGACTCGCAACTCTCTTTCGTGGGAACCAAAATATGCCGTGCCTTGGCTTTTTGCGCCATGATGAGCTCCGATCGATGCGTGGGTAGAAAATGAAAAGGCGAGGCCGACTGCCGGCCTGAAATCGCGCGGCGATGTGACCGGTAGCGTTCTGCTGAACCGGCTTGTTGCTGATTATATCGGGCCGCACAGCCGAAGTCTTGGGGGACCACGATCGGGACCATCAAGATCGCGGCGACGCGGACTGGGCAATAACCCTACGACCAGAGGCGACGTTGATCAGGCGTGGTTCGCTTCGGCCCGCCAGGCCTGATAGCATTTGTGTGCGTCCCTTTCGGTTGCCGGGATCTTCAGGAGCAGGCCATGAGCAACGACTCTTTTGACCAGAAGCATTCTCGCTTCCCGCTGAGCCGCTTCAGCCTGACGACGCTGCTGATACTGATCGCGGCGATCGCAGTAGCGCTTACCATTGGTCTCGAACTCTCCAAGACCGAGGTCACTGGCTACGTGCAGATGCGACGCACGCTCAGCGATAGCGGTTGGCCCCAGGCCTGGGACGACGAAATGACCGAGGAGGAGTACGAGACGTTCTACCGCACGCAGATAGAATTGATGCGCAGCCGTATGCTATTAACCCGCGCGCTACGGGATCCCACGATCAAGGCGTTCTTGCCGTCTGGAAACGGAGATCCAGTCGAATGGCTACGGAAGAACGTAAAGTTCGAACGCCCCCATAATGCGGAACTGCTGCAAATCAGCCTCTTGACCCATGATCCGGCGCAAGGCGTTGCCCTCGTGAAAGCCATCGTAGATTGCTACTTCAAAGAAGTCGTTGAAAGTGGAGTGGTTAATCAAGCCAAGGCTGAGCAAAAGATAAACAAGGTCTACGAAGACCTGAAGGAAAAGCTTTTGCAGTTCAATAAGGATACAGCGAAACTGGTCGCCGAGTTCGGTGCCGACATCGCTAAAGCCCCCGAAATTGAGTTGCGCCAGCTTAGAACCCTGCAAATGGAAAGAGATCTTGACGACGTGGCGCGCGAGCTTCACAAAGTGCGCATGCGGCGAAATATGCCCTCGCGCGTGCAGCGATTGGACGACCCTAGTGTCGCCCCGTAAGCAATCGAGCTGAGTCGAGGCTGACCTATTCCGAGGGGAGCCGGCGACCGTCGTGCGTCGGCTTTTCGCCCGTAGTTTTCTCGACGTCACTCGTCTCGATGTCGAGCTCCTCGTCATTGGGCCAAGAGTCCGACAAGCCCAACTTTTCGGCCTGAGCCTCCGTGAGCCTTTCTGTGCGGAGGTCGCCATAAATGACGCAGTATCGCGTCAGATCAGGCCCTCCCACGCGCCACCACAGTAGGAGCTCGTCTTTGTCTGCCCGATCGATCGTGCGTCCACCATAAAAGGCGTGGTAGCGGTTCCGCAGAATCCGTGCGATCCAGTCCAAACCCGGCCGCGCCTGCTGAATCCGCCGGAATTTCTCGTCCTGCTCCCAGGCCCGCTGCGGTTCGCCTGCGAAGCCTGCCAATTGGAGCATCTCTTCTTGGATGGCCGCGGCATCGAACTTTTTCGTCCGTGGATAATGGCCACCGCTCAAATCAGCGTAGGTCCCGAGCGCCGTGGTGATCTGCTGCAGGTCTCCCACCTCGCGGGGCGGGGTGATGTCCGCGTAGCCGTCAGGGGGAGCCGGCTCGAACAAACGAGGATCGAGCGGGATGTTCCAGCGGAAATCCGTCGCGCGCAGCATATGCTCCGAGTCATCCTTTCCTTCGTAACCGAATTCCAAGGGCAAATCCGTCTGCGGATCGACCCACACCTCGACCGGATCGTGTACCTGATTGTCTGGATTCTTGTCGTGCCAGTCCTTCAGAAAGACGACATAGCCTCGCGCCTCTTTCCCCTTGATCTGCTTGTTGCCGAGTTCGTGAATGACTTCGCCGGAATTCTCCCGAATCATGCGCAGCAGATCCCAGGGATAGGTCGGCGACCCGATTGGCTCGTTGGGAATTCGGCAATAGACGCGATATTTGTGATCGATAAACATGCCCGCCTTTCCGGCCGGATTGACCTCGACGAAATGCTCGACGAGCCAGGTCGTGCGCTTTGGTTCCTCTCCCTCGGTCCGCTCGATCCTCGTTTCGTTGTGGAACGCGTCCGGCGCCATCCAATAGGTCTGCCCCTCTTCGGTCACGACCGTAGGATTCTGCTGACCCTCTTCAACGAACGAATTTCTGGACACGATCTGGTAGCTATACGACTTCACCTCGCGCAACTCGCGGGCCATGCGCTCCATGGCCGACAGCGGCTGGCTCGCCGTCAGCAACATCGCCAGCCATGCCAATGTCGCGGCGATCGACAGGCCGATCCCGCCCACGGCCCACGTTTGGGTGCGACTGAGCCGGGCGAATCGTCCCGCGCGTCCTGGCGCGGCGCCCGTCGTTGAAGTACTCGTCGCGGCACCATCCCTGCGGCGCCGCTCACGCTCCAGCCAAGCGACCGTTTCACGCGCGTCGGGCGCCGGCGATACGCGCATTTCTTCGAACGCACTTGCGACTCGACGCGCCACATCTTCGTTATTCTGCGATTCGTCGTCGCTCATGCTGAATCCTCGGAATGGGATGCCGGACCATACGTCGGACCGAGTCCTTCGCGCAAGCTCGTCGCGGCACGATGAACTAACACTCGCACGTGGCCGGCGTCCACGCCCAACTGCTCCGCTACCTCGGCCGCGCTGAGTTGCTCGACATGGCGTAGCCAAAACGCCTCGGCCTGTTGCGCCGGCAGGGTCGTCAGGGCCCGCCGTATTTGCTCGCGCAGTTCTTCCCCCTGGGCCCGCGCATCGGGTGGCTCGACCGCAGACGGGATCTGGTCGGTGCCATCACCCCCCTCGAATGCCTTGTTGCGCCGGTAGCGCTCCCGCAAACGGTCGATAGCCCGCCGTGTGGCGATCCGCACGAGCATCGTCCGCCAATGCCGCACTTCGCTGGCTTTGGCCATGCGCAGCGCGTCGAGAAACGTTTGCTGGTAGCAATCGAGCGCATCATCATGATTATCGAGCAGCCGGTTCGCGGTCCGCCAGACAGCATCGGCGTGCGCGGTGACGATCGCGTCGAGGTCGCTCATGCGTGGGTGCGTCTGGCGTGTTGGATACCGGCGTCGCACCTCTATAGTCGCTCAAGCCGGCCCGGCGTTACAACCGCACAGAAGTAAAAAACTGCAACGGCCTTGAAAACGACCACGCAACCGGGGAATGCGGGGCTCACGTCCGTCAAACACCGAGGGAAGAAAGGTTATTCGTTGCGTGTGGCACGGCCGCGTCCGTGTTGTCACTGTTGCGGTTCCGGTTCAATTTCTAGAGAGTAGATCCCTTCCCCATCAAGTTCTTGCAAGTCCCTCGTGGCGTTATTTCGGACACTCAGCCATGCGCCAGTGTCTTCGATGTTGACGTTCGGATGCGTCGCGGCGAATTTCGCCCGATCGAGCTTCGAAATATTGTTCCCCCGCAAGGTGATCGATTCCAACTTTCGCAATCCTGCAAGTTTGGTCAAACCTTCCCCGGTGATCGCGGTATAGCTGAGCGAGAGCAGGCTCACGTTTTCGAGCTTGCCGATCGAGTCGAGCGCCCGGTCGGTAATCTTGGTCGAATCGAGATCGAGCGATTCGAGCCCGGCCAGCGACGGCAATGCGCGGCTGCCGGGATCGTCGACCAGCGAATCCGCGAGATTCAATTTTTTGAGCTCTATGAGAGGTGCCAGGCTCGTTAGTCCGCTGCCGGTGAATTTTCCGTGCGTCAGCGTCAGGCTTTCCAGCGTGGCCAGGTTTGCCAGGTGCGACAGCATGTCGTCGGTGACCGGTCCACCGGACATTTCGAGCTGCTTTAATTGCGTCAGTGCCGCGAGTTGTTTCAGCCCAACCGCGGTGTAGTCCCCCTCCCCTCCCAGCCACAACTTGCTCAGTTTTGTGAACCGGGAAATGCTCTGCAAAGTGGCGTCGGTTACGCGCGCCATCTGCAGACTGAGCACGCGGAGCTTTGCCGCGGGAGCAAAATCGCTGAGTCCAGTGTCACTTGTGGCGACACCTTGAAGCGATAGCCCTACCAACTCAGTCATGGCCGTGGCGGCCCGCAGGATCGCGTCCCCATTGTCGGTGCTGGGCGCCGTATTTTCCGCAGGAACGTCACCCATCACGGTCAAGGCGCGCAGGTTTATCAGGCTCTTCAGCTGCGATAAAGCGTCGGGTTTCGAGTCCTTGAGATGTAGCGTCAATGCACGGAGTTGTGTGAGCTCGGCCAGCGACTTCAGGCCCTCGGCGTCGAGCGGCGTTTCCACGATTTGCAAAGCGCGCAGCGCGGCGAGCGGCCTCAGGCTGGTGAGCCCTCGCCCCTTCACTCCCGGGCAATTGGCCAGCATGAATGACGCGAGCTTTTCCAACTTGGCAAGTGGCATGAGCCCCATGTCGGTGACCGCCGTATTGATCAACTGCAACGACCTGAGGGATTCGATTTCGCAAAGTGCGGCCAGTCCGGCGTCCGGCACCGCAACAATATTGCTGTTCGGCTGCCCGCCGCGGACTCCCTGGATTTGCAGTTCTGTCGCGCCTGCGGCCAGCTTTGCCAATCGCTGGCAGCCCGTGGCAGACAGGCTGCACTCGCTCAGCACTATCGCGTTGGCGGAGGGCAAACGCGCGATCTTCTCGATCATCTCGTCCGTCACCGGCGACAGAATAAGCGACTTTATTCGCTTTGCTGGCTCAATGCGTCCTATCGCCGCAGGCGCGATCGGGCCCAACTCGATCGTGACGAACCGCACGTCGGGCAATGCGTTGATTAGCTCCAGGTCGGCATCCGCTCCTTTCCATTCACGCCCCAGGTAAAGGCTCATGCCGTCGGCGCGATTCGGGTTGAGCTCGTAAATGTTGGCTCCCAGCGCGCGCAGGCGCGCCTGCGCGGCTGCCGCATCGTCGCCACTTGCCGCGGGTGCGGCTTGGGATGCGGCGGAACCATTTTCGGCAGCAACTTTGCGCGGGTTTTTCCCTGCAGCGGTAAACGTGCCTGTTGCAGCCGCCGGTGGCATCGGCTCCGCTTTACCCTGCGGCGAAACAGCAGCCTTGGCGCCGATCTTGGCTTTCAGCCGTTCGAGTTCTGGTCGCTCGGCGGACGTGATGGCATGCTCGTCCAGCTTCATGCCGAGCGCTTCTTTGAACGCCTCGGTCATCGCCGCGGCGTCCCCTCCTTTTTCTTCAATGAGCGCGAGATGAAAATACTTGGCCGCCGTGGGCTGGGCATCGATCGATTTCTTGATGTCTGCCCGGGCGTGCTCCACATCCCCCTTAGTCAACATCACGACGGCCCGTGTGTCCAACAGGTCGGGCGTCGGCCCAAACACATCGACAGCGTCACCAATCAACCTTTCTGCCTCGGCCAAATCCGCCTGTTTGCCGCGAATGGCCAGAGCATAGGCCACGTTGTTCGAACAGAGCGCGCGCCAATTCGGATCGAGACCCGGCCGCTTGAGCAAACGGCGGTAAATCGCCAGCGCATCGTCCGCGCGCCCTTGGCGATCGCGCAATTCAGCCATTAGCCCTAATAGCGACAGCGAATCGGGATCCGCCGCCAGGGCTTGCTCCAGGCGACCGGCCAACACTTCGAATTGTTTTGGCGTGACATCCTGCGGCCGTTTGCGAATCTCCTGCATGGCGACCGAAAGTTCGATAGCATCGAGCCGCATTTCCTCCAACGGCCCTGCCGCGGCCTCGCTTTGGGGTTCGACTTCCATGACCTCGAGCTTACTGGCGACGAACAACTCGGTCCGTCCGCTCTTGGCAATCTTCACACCCGGGAGCGCCTTGCGAAGCGTGGACATGGCGTCGCGGTCGGCCTTTAGGCCGATCACGCGCAGCGTGCGCAGATTTTTGAGTGTCCGTAACGAGGCTAATCCGGTCGGCGTGACTGCCGTCTCGCTCAGGTCCAGTGCCTTGAGTTGCGCCATCTTGGCAAGCGTCGCCAGGCCGGCGTCGCTAATTATTGTTTTGCCCAAATTGAGCGACACGAGCGCCGGCAGATTAACCAGGGTCGCAAGACCCGCGTCGTCGAGCGGCGCATCGACAAGCGCCAGAGACTTTAAAGCTGTTAAGGGCGTAAGGCCGCTCAGGCCCGCGCCGGTGATCTTGCTGCCAACGAAGGTGATGCTTTCCAAGGTCTTGAGGCGTGCCAGCTCACGCAGACCGGCATCGGTGACTCCTGCTTGATCGATCTCTAATTCGGTCAGCTTCGTGAGTGGTGCCAACTGGGCGAGCCCCGCTGCCGTCACCTCCCCGCGTGCCGTGACATTAAGCTGGCGCAGCTCGCTGAGTCGGCCGAGGGCCGCGATCCCCTGATCGCTCAATTCGGCTGGAATCAGAGACAATTTTTGCAATCGCGCGGCGGTTGCCAGCGAAGTCAGCCCCTCGGACGTCGGACCGAATCCATAAACAACGAGCGATTGCAACGCGGGCATCGCACCCGCCGCCTTTAGCGCGGCATTACCGACCGCGGCGTCGTCGGCTTGCTTCACTTCCCGCCACAGACTGAGCGAGTTCAGATTCACGAGCGCCACGAGGGGTGCCAGGTCGGCCGGGGCCGCGTCATTGACCAGCATCTGTAGCGACTGTAATTGCGTCAGCTCACTCATTCCCTTAAGCCCTGCGGAATCGAGGGAAACGCGTACCGTCAGCTCGCGCAATTTGGTCAGACCTTTAAGTTTGCGCAGCCCCGCGCCATGCACGCCCGGACATTCGCCGACCGTGAACGTCTTGAGTTTCTCTAGACTCGCCAGGTGGGCGATGCCCGCGTCGGTTACGTTGGAAAGCATGAGAACGAGCGATTTAAGATCGTGCATTTGACCGATAAATCTGAGCCCGTCATCGGTAACACCTTTCGGCGACGGCTTGTCGCCTGGACTCGCGAACGGTCCGTCGATTTGCAGGTCCGTCACATCGGGTGCAAGTTCGGCCACGCGCCGGCACCCGTCGGCAGACAAGTCGCACCCGGTAACCATCAGCGCGCGGCACTTGGGCAGCTGAGTGATTTTGGCCATTCGCTCGTCGGTCGCGCCCTCCAGGATGAGCACATCGAGCGGCTTCGCGAGCGCAATCTGATTCAGCAGGTCGCTGACGGAATCTTCGAGACGTACGTGGAGGTATTTGACGTTCGGCAATTGAAGGAGCAACCGCAAGTCGTCCGGTTTGCCCTTCCAGCCGCGATTCAGACCGATTGTCAGGGGCGTGGTCGGCGTGGCCTCGCCACTACCGTTGATATCTAGCCCCACAGCGCGCAGCTGCGCAATCGCTTGCTGAGCCGCTGCCTCGTCGACGGTGCCACCCTCACCCTGCTGTTTTCCTGCCGAAGAGAAGGTGCCTGTTCTGGCGGCCTTCGGCGCAGGCTCCGCTTTGCCCTCGCCGAAGGCCCTGAACTCGTTAGGCGCGAGGGGCTCGTCATCCGCCTCGTTGTTCGCGCCGTCCGACTTTTTCGGCGGTTCTGCCGAAAAGATAAAACCACGACCGATCACGTCGAGGTGAACCGCGGGCAACTCTTTGCGCAGTGTGGCCATCTCGTCGGCCGTGGCTTTCAGACCTTCGACTTGCAACGACCGAAGGCTTTTTGCGTCGCGTAGCGTTGCCAGCCCTGCCGGGGTTATCGCAGTACCATTGAGGGTGAGCGAGCGCAGCCTGGTTAGCCTGACGATCGATGCCAGGGCCCGGTCTGTGATCTTCGTCTCACTCAGGTTCAGTACTTCGAGCGACTGAAACGCCGGCAAATTCTCGCAGCCGGCATCGTTCAGCGGCGACCGTTCGAGAGTGAGTTCTTTGAGCAGCACAAGCGGCGCAAGCGCCGGCAAACCTGCACCCGTGATCTGGCTATCGGACAAATTCAGGCGTTCGAGCGCCTTGAGCGGAGCAAAGGATTTCAGCGCGTCGTCGGCGAAACCGCCGTGGTCGATTGAAAGGAACTTCA
Source organism: Pirellulales bacterium (assembly GCA_036490175.1). Lineage (NCBI taxonomy): Bacteria > Pseudomonadati > Planctomycetota > Planctomycetia > Pirellulales > Pirellulales bacterium. Next base: position 13,343 of record DASXEJ010000186.1, read on the forward strand.
ACTGGGAAAGGGACGCCAGCTTCGCCAGATTGCCAGGAACGATCTTCCCTGCGGCAGTGACCCCCAATCTTTTCAGCTTCTTGAGTTGGCCAAGCGCCGATAGACCATCCTCATCGAGAACCACCGGGCGGAGAAACAACGATTCGATCTCAGCCTTTGGCGCGAGCGCCGCCAAACCGGTGGCATCGACGCCCAGTCCGTCGAGTTGCAGGTCGCGCAATTCCGGCATCTCGGCGGCGGCGCGCAATAGGGCGTTGCCGAGATCAAGATGCCGCAGCGCATCCGGCGCGTTTTCCGGATCCGTAAAAGTAAGTGTGCGCAGATGGGATAGTTTGGCGAGCGCTCCGAAATCCTCCGGTTGCAGCTCGTCGGCCGAACGCTTGTCGAGTTGGAAATGAATGTCCTCCAACATCACAAGTTGCGCCAGGCCTGTCATGACTTCGCGGGTCAGCGGCATCATGTAGGCCGAGAAATGTCGCAGCGATGTCAGAGGCGCAAGCGCGCCATAGCCGGCCCCGCGCAGGCCTGGGCACATGACCAGACGGATCTCGTCCAAGTTCTTCAGTCCAGCCAGTCCGGCAAGCCCACCGTCGGTAATGGCCAAATGAACGAGCTCGAGATAGCGAAGGCTTTCAAGTTGCCCGAACTTTGCCAGGCCCGCGTCGTCGACACCCACTGGCGGTTTCTTAGAATCCTGAGGGTCGAAAACACCCTGCAAGGTGAGCCTCTCGACGCCGCGCGCCAATTCCGCCGCGCGCTGGCAGCCGGCCGCCGACAAGGAACAGCCTGCGAACGTAACGTTACGCGCCGCGGGCAAGCCGGTGATCTTGGCCATCACCTCGTTCGTCACTGGGCTGATCGTCAGGTTTTCGGCCGACGCGGCCAGCTTGATGCCGCCGATTCCTGTGCCGCCGCTGGCCGTCAGATCGAAGTACAAAAAGGCCACGTCCGGCAGCTCGTTGATCAGCTTCAAATCGGCGTCGGTCCCCTTCCAGCCCTGGCGAATGCTGACATCCCAGGCTCGGCCTGGCGGATCGCCGTCGTAGAATGCTGGCTCGACAAAGGCCCCCAGTTTCCGCAGCCGCTCCGCAGCGGCAGGCTCATTAGGATCACGCGCGGGGCGCGCGAGCGCATCGGGAGTGAATGTGAGCACGGCCCCCTTAGGAACGAATACTCCTGTCGCCTTATATTGACGCGGAGCCGGCTGCGCCGCACCGTCGGCCGCTTTCGTCGCATCCGTGTCGACCGAAGTTTTATCCTGCGGTTGTCCTTCACCAGCGGGCACGTCATTGCGAGGAGAAGCCGGTTTTTGCTCTTCATCTTTTTCTTGCGCCGCAGCTTGTTTTTGCTCGCGCCGTTGTTTCGATGCTGCGCGGGCCTCGCGCATCGGTCGATGTACATCGTCGGCCTTGGCACGATCAGCCGCCGTTGGGGGTCCTAGCGCGACTTCGTGATCTTCGCCGGCTGCCAGGTCGATCTGCTCTACCGGCAAAGTCACCGAGCTGCCTTCGTCCATTTCTAACGACCGGCCGATTCGCACGTCGCCGGGTGGAATCAGCACCGTCACCGGCTCCTTGTCAACCTTTGTTTGGTAGACGATGAAGTCGATGCTATTTGGGCCGAGCGCCGTGGCGCGGCACCGCACGTCGCCGCTCTGTTCCTTGATGCCTCCCGTGCTGGTGAACGTCACAGTGGCCCAAGGTGCCAAGTTGATCGTCGGTGATTCGTCCTTCGTCGGGCCGGGCCTGATGTCGCAACCCGTTGGGTGAAAAATAGCCAACACGTACTCGTCGTTCTCCGGATAGACGGTGTAGCGACCATCAGAATCGGCCGGCGTCCATTCATGGTCGTATGGATCGCGCAACTGCGTGCCTGCGAGAACCACTCCCGAGGGGTTGTCCGGCGGCAACACAACTACCTGGGCCCCCACCGCCGGCTTACCTTCAGCGGTGAGCACCTGCCCCTTGTGCTCACGCGCCGGGTCTTGGCGCAAATCATCCGCAGTGCGGATCCGATCGAGCCGCTCGCTGGCGCGAGGGCTCATAGCGCCAACGCTCATCGGTTCAGGATCGCAAAACGGAACGTAAATCTCCTTTTGAATGCGCTGCTGCAACGCCTGATCGATGCGGTTGTTTATTGCGCCATTTGTAAACTTGAAATGCGGACTGATCGGCCCATCGGCGCGCAAGGTGCGGAAGCGCAGCACCATCTGCTCCCAGGTGATAATACGCCTGTCCCATAGGATCACGTGCTCGGTGACGATGATCGTGGGCTTGGCAATGGCGGGCTTGTCGGCACGATCGGCAGCGGGTGCGACGGTGTCTGACTCTTTAGTGGCGCTACCCTCACCCTGCCCTCTTGCTGGCAGCGAGTCGGGTTCCAGTGGCGCGTCGGCGGATCGTGCCAGATTTTCTGTTTTCACTTCTGCTGGCGGCGCGGCCCTGGTTGGCAAGCCGGCGCCCGGCAGGAGCAACACCAACGCCACGAGTGCCGTAGCATAGTACGACCAGGGCGTCCACTTTTGAAAACGATCGGCATGTTGCAACAAGTGGTCCAGCCGGCGGGCCGTCACGCCCAGCATGCCCACGCCCGGCACGGCGAAGGCCGGCTGTGCTTGCGATTGCCGCTCGAGCACGTCCAAGAGTGCCCGCGCGTAGTCGGCCGGGCGGCAACCGAGACCGGTAACCACCTCTTCGTCGCAGGCGCGTTCGCGCTCGCGACGGGCTTCGCGATTAGCCCACCAGACGAGTGGATGAAACCACCAGAAAAGCTGCGCGACGAGTTGCACAAACGCCGCCGCCGTATCGCCACGTCGGAGATGAATCAACTCATGAGCCAGGATGGCGTTGAGACGCGTATCTCGGGCGACGGCCTCATTGCCATCTGCATCCGCGTGTTGGTTAGACAGGCCGGTGTCCTGTAGACCCTCACCCTGCCCTCTCCCTGGTAGGAAGAGGGTTTTTTTGGCGGAGATGTTGCTTGCCTCCGGGCTCTCCTCCGGCACAAACAGGTCGGCCGGCAGGAGCAGCGTCGCGCGCCAGATGCCGAACACGGCGGGTGACACCGTTTCGCGCGTGATCATGATCTTCAACCGACGCCGGATGCGCGGCGGCAGGTGCAGCCGCGCGGCCACGTCACTGACGCGTCGCTCGAGACTCGCAGGCACGACCACTGAGGCGGCCCGCCAGCGCCGCCGGTAGCCGACCCACTTCGACATCACAAATATGCTTAACCCCATGACACCCAGCAACCAGGTCGTGGCGATCACAATGGTCGGCGTTACCCAGGCAAACCGGCTCACAGGCTCCTGCGCGACCAGAGGTAGCGCCGGCGAGACGCGCGGCGGAAACGCGGCACGATCCTGAACCACCGCTGGCAACGGATCGAAGCGCGGCATTACAGGCAGGGCCGAAACCCGCGGCGCTGCCGGAACAGGCTCGACCGCCACGAGCTGCGGCGGTGCGCTGCGCTGGGTCCAACTGAAAATGCCGGCCTGACTGGCAACCAGTGGCGGCGTCAGCGCCTTGACGACGACTAGCATCCACAGCAAGTACGCCAGATGCGGCCTACGCCGGCAGCCCCAGCGAACCAGTGCCGCCACCAGCAGCGCCACGACCGAGACTTGCCAAAACTGCGTCCAGGCCAGCTGCGCCAGAACGTCGGCTGACAGTTCAACGCTTGCTATGTTCGTCATCTTTCTGCTCCCGCTGGTTCAAGATGTCGCGCAGCCGGGCGATGTCCTCGGCCGTGAGCTTGTGATCGGCAATCAGACATTCGACCAGCGGCAGCGCGTCGCCGTCGAACAACCGCGAAACGAAGTCCGCGACCGTCTCGCGTACTACCTGCGTCGGACGAATCCGCGGCCGGTAGTGAGTGCTCTTGCCTTCGCGCCGGGTGGCCAGATACCCCTTGGCCTCCAGGCGGCGCAGATAGGTCTGGACCGTCTTGTAGTCGAGCGTACGGTCCGTCGGCAGCGCGTCGAACACCTGCCGCACCGTGGCGCCCCCCAGGCTCCAAACGATGCGGGCCACTTCCAATTCCGCCTTCGATAATCCCGCGCGTCGTACCATCATGCGATTCCTCTCGGCAGAGCCTCCATGTCGTACAATTGAACGACATTATGTCGTACATTTGTACGCTGTCAAGCAAATTTCCTCGGGGGGCTTTGCTGGGCCAGCCGCGCAGGGGGCGCGCCACGATCTGTGCCGATAGTTGCAAGGTATTAAACCTTCCGCCCCCGGCGGACGCCCGCCAGGCTCAATGCGGATGCCCAAGCCCTATTTTCGCCACCGGAATCAATCTGCTTGGGGCTTCTCGCTGCGGCGCGATAGGATGATGCGGTCGCTCCGCCGGAGCAGCAACGCGACTTGAATCGCCACGTCATCAACACGGGGCCGTACCATGACACACTCTCGCAATGTTAACGGCAGTTTGGCGTTCTTCGCTCTCACATGTTTCGCCTGGCCGGCCCTGGCCTATGCGGCGGACGCTCCTCCTGAGAGCGATGTCTCGACCGTGCAGCAACCGCTCGACGAGTTGATTCAGCAGCGGGTCGTAGCAGCACGCGAATGCCTGACGAGCACCCGCGCGGCCTTCGAACGAGACACCGTCACATTGGACCTCGTGTTGACGGCGATCTGCGATTTGCGCGCCGCCGAACTCGACGCGGCAACCACGTCGAAAGAGCGCACGACCGCGCATTTCAGCGCATTGACCGCCGCACGCGCGATGGAAGCCCAAATCAGCGAGTTGTACCGCGTGGCCGCGCGCGGCGGAGAAGCCGATAAATATTGGCAGACCAAGGCCGCGCGCCTGGAGGCCGAAATCAGCCTAGCGCGGGAAAAGTCAGGACCGGAATCGGACCAGCGCGGTGACGCGCCCCAGGATCAAGATAAGGCTGACCGCAAGCAGGCCAGCGCCGTTCAACAACAAGAGTTGAACCAATTACGCCAAGAGCGAATGGCCGCCGCGAATCGGTTTGCGGTTGCCGCGCAGGCCGCCTATGAAACGGACACGATCACGTTGGATATCTTGCTGACGGCTCTTCGTGAGCGATTCGCTGCTCGGGTTGATGCGGCCGACAAGAATGCCGAGCGTCTGGCCGCACATCGCGAGTTTATTGCATCAACCCAAGCCGTCGAGACACGCATCAAGGCTCTCTTTGACGCCGGCGCGCGCGGCGGTGAGGCCGAAAAGTATGCGCATGTGCGGACCACGCGCCTCGAGGCCCAGATTGGCCTGGCCCGCTTTCAGCAGACACAAGCCGGGCCTCCCGCGGCCGCCAAGTAACCGCGCAATACGCTAGCGCTACGGCCGGGGCTGGCCCGGGTTTTCCTCAAGTCCGCCCGGGGGCGGAGCATCGGTCGTGTTTGCCGGTGGTGGGGGCGTGTAATCCTTGTCCGCGGGGCCGCACGCCGAGCAAGCGAGCGACGCCACGACCACGGCCAGTGAGAAGAGCTTGGTTTTCAAGAGTCCATCCTTGCGCAGGTTAACGTAAATCCAATTGGTGACGTTCCTCGCAGGCCGCATGGCCTGCCGTCGTGACAATTTGCACGGCACTGCTGGCCGGGTACCCTCTGAGTGCAGCAGTGCATGGTGAATCGCCGACCACTCATCCTTTCGCACGCGGGAAAATCCCGCGGTGGCACCCGGCGTGTCAATTATCTACATGATCGCCGCTGTTGACTACTTCTTCGGAGGGCTGGCCACGCCGATGACGCCCACCGCGACGCGACCGCCGGCATCGCCGACCGGTTGCGTGAACTTGTCCGGATTCGCGTGTACGACCACACCGCGGCCCAGAATGGAGTGCGGACCCGCCAACTCCAACATCGTGTCCTTGAGGTCGATCGTGGCGACACCATCGGCACCAGCCGTGACATTGCCAAGGTCACCCACATGACGTTCCTTGTCCTCGGGCTTGCCATGCGGCTTGTCGTCGGGATTGAAGTGGCCGCCAGCGGACATGCCATCGGTCATGCCGGTCACGTCGCCGAACTGATGTACATGGAAACCATGCTGACCAGGCTTGAGACCCGATATCTTGCCGCTGACGTGAACGGCGTTCCCTTCTTTGCTGAAATAGATGACGCCGGTCACGCCACTGTCGCCGGTCGGCAACAGCACGGCGACCGCGCGATCGACTCCGCCCATGGCCCCATGGCCGGCGGGGGCTTTGGTTTGTTGGGCGGTCGCGCCCCAGGCACTGGCAAGCACTATCGCGGCAAGGGTCAAGGCAATTGTGGCACGCATGCGTTGTTCTCCTAAAGAGGTTTAGCTGGCGCGTGAAGGTCAGGTAATGGACGTACTGCGCAGAATTATGCGACTGCCGTCGGCAGGTGCAAGCCTGGCGGCCGATTTTGTGCCACACGGTCGAGATGGGTCTGAGGGCCTCGCTCGACCCCGGAACCGGGTTGTTTTGCGGTGGCCGACGGCGGTATGATGGGGGCGTCCCCCAAGCCCCCCCGGCCCGCTACGTGACTACGCCTCGCCAAGCGGGCCTTTTCGCTGCTGTGCACCGCGGCGAATTGTTCGACGCCGCGTCGATACAAGCACCTGCCCCCGAAAAATAAAGGACTTTTCATGCGTGCCATGCCCCTCTTTGTCCTGATCGCGTTCTTGGCAGCCACCGCGTCGGCCCAAGCACCCAAGCAAAAACCCGTGGTCAAGCAACCGGCGAGCTCCGCCGCCACGGCCAGCTACATCATTGGCTACCAGATCGGTGCGAACTTCAAGCGGCAACATGTGCCGATCGACGGCCAGGCGATCATCAAGGGTCTGCAAGAGGGACTCGCCGGCGGCAAGCCCCCCATGACCGAGGAGCAGATGGACGAAGTGATGCGGGCATTCCAAAAAGAGGTGACCGCGCGGATGTCGGAGCAAGGCAAACAGGAAGGAGAAGCCTTTCTGGCGACGAATGCCAAAGCGCCGGGCGTAAAGACGACCAAGTCCGGCCTGCAATACAAAGTTCTCAAGGAAGGAACCGGCAAGTCTCCGCAAAAGTCCGACACTGTGACAACGCACTACAAGGGCACGTTGATCGATGGGACGCCGTTCGATAGTTCCTATGATCGGAACGAGCCGGCTTCGTTTCAGGTCGACGGAGTCATCGGCGGTTGGACCGAGGCCCTGCAGATGATGAAGGTCGGCTCGAAATGGCAGCTCTTCATCCCTTCGGACCTGGCCTACGGCCCCCAGGGGAGCCCACCGACAATTCCGCCAAATTCGACACTGATTTTCGAAGTCGAACTGCTGAAGATCGGCCAGTAAGCACGGTCGACATGCGGGCGTCCGCGGAGGCGCGGCAATCTCGGCAGGGCTCGCGCGCGACACATCGAACCAGGACCTACATACGGGGAGTTGATCCTTGATTCACGTCATCGCCACTATCCAGCTTACGCCGGGTCGCCGGGCCGATTTCCTGAAGGAATTCCATGCGCTCGTTCCTTCGGTCAAAGCCGAGCCGGGTTGCCTTGACTACGGTCCGACGATTGACATCGCCAGCGGCATCCCGGTGCAGGGTGCCCTGCGCGAGGACGTCGTCACGGTGGTCGAGCGTTGGAAGGATCTCGACGCCCTGCGCGCTCATCTGGTGGCGCCCCACATGCAGGCCTATCGCACCAAGGTCAAGGACCTGGTGCAGGGCACGCAGCTGCAAGTGCTCGGTCCGGCGTAGCCTGTTGACGTAGAAATCCAAAAAGTGACCTAGTTCGCGCATGGTCCCCACCGGCAATCGCGGGTTGCGCGACGATGCCTTGGATCGACAGTTCCAGGTTGTAGCTGTGCTCAGGCCGGGCTAAGCTGAGGCCGGCCGCCGGACCAGCGACGCGTGGCGACGCGGCGATGGCCGATCCTCGCGGCCCGTGATCTGCTTCACACTGACGCCACGGCGAACCTTTTCGATGCGCGAACTGTTGGATCAATTGCTCGACACGGTCGCAGCGGGCAAGCCCGTGGCCTACTGTCGACTGGTCGAGACACGTGGCTCGACTCCGCAGAAAGCCGGCGCCGCGATGCTCGTGTTTGCTGACGGTTCGCAGGCCGGCACGCTGGGCGGGGGCTGCGTCGAGGCCGAGGTCAAACGCCGCGCACTGGCCCGCTTGGCTAACGGGCAAGCGGAAATCTGCAACTTTCAGCTCGACAACGACTACGGCTGGGACGATGGACTGATCTGCGGCGGCCGGATGCTCGTGCTGGTCGACCCGCTGGCCCCGATGGCGAACACCGAATACTTTTCACGACTGCGCGATCAACTCGCGCGCGGCGAGGGCTGTACGGAGGCGATTGTTTTCGACGCTGAGAAAAGCGGGCTACCGTCTCCCACTTGCTACCTGACCGATGCGCAGGGCCAGCTACGGGCGCTGCGTCATGCCCCGGCGGATGGCCAGCAGTTGCCCACGAGTATTGCCGAGAGGCTGGCCGCAGGACGCGATTGGGTCCGTGCGCAAGCCGAAGGCGGGGTGGCCTACTTGCCGCACCGCGCCCGCGCAACGTTGCTGATCGTTGGCGGCGGACACATTGGCCAGGCCGTCGGCAATCTGGCGTCGGACCTCGGCTTCGACGTGTGCGTGGTCGATGATCGTGCCGAATACGTGGCCCGCGAACGATTTCCGCGCGCCCGGCAGTTGCTGCACGGTGACATTGGCCAGACGCTGGCTGAGCACCAGATCACGCCCGACACTTATTGCTTGATCGTTACGCGTGGCCACAACCACGACGAAGAGGCGCTCTACCACCTTGTGGACCGTGGCGCGCGTTATGTGGGCATGATCGGCAGCCGGCGCAAAATCCGCCTGATCTTTGACGACTTAGAAGCGCAAGGAATAGCGCCCGAAGCGTTGGCCAAGGTGTTTGCTCCGGTGGGTCTCGAGATCGGATCGCAAACCGTGGCCGAAATCGCAATCAGCATCCTGGCCGAGTTGGTCGCCCACCGCAATTGTGGCGGGCAGGTTCCGGGCCGCACGGCAACGATTCACGCCTGCGACACGTAAGGCGGCACTCGGAACGTTGCGACATGGACGAACGTCCGGCACTCCCTTTGGACTCCGCGCCTTCGCACTCCGCACCGCGATTCTTCGCAGTCATACCCGCCGCGGGACGTAGCGCACGGATGGGTCAGCCGAAGCTCTTGCTCCCCTGGGCCGGCGGCACTCTGATCGAACATGTGATCGGCCAATGGCTTGCCAGCAGCGTTTGCCGTGTGATCGTCGTGTTGCACCATGACGACGTCGATTTGGCCGAGACCTGCCGCCGGGCAAGAGCAACGGTCGTCGTACCCGCGATTCCGCCCCCGGACATGAAATCGAGCGTCAGCCACGCATTGAACTCGATCGTGGCCGAGAACACTCCGATGCCGACCGATGCGTGGCTGTTGGCTCCGGCCGACATGCCACGGCTGAGCACGCGGCTCATTGATTTCATCATCGCCGCGTACGACCCAGACTCGCCGCAGATCATCGTGCCCAAATACAGCGGGCGCCGCGGCCATCCCGTGCTGTTCCCGTGGGCCATGGCGGGCGAAGTCGCGCGTTTGGGGCCGACCGAGGGGCTCAATCTGTTGGTGAATCGGGGCCCAGTCCGCGAACTCGAATGGCCCGACGACGGACCGCTTGTCGACATCGACACGCCCACGGACTATCGACGCTGGCGCGGCGATCAGCTGGGTTAGCACGCAAACGGATATCTCTTTCAGCGATACCTCGGATGTTCCGGCCGCTTTTCTCGGTCGCGGCTGGCCCTTACGATGGTGTTATCGCGCGGCGGGCCGAAAACCGGGCACTAGCCGTTTCGGCGCATCACACGCATATCATTTGGGCAGCGATCGATAGCTCCACGTCGAGCCAAGCATGGATGAATCCTCTGCAGACAGCGGACCGGTGCCGCCGAGCGCATCGGACAGCGATGCTGCGCGCGAAGCATCGCCACCGATCGTCGAGCAGCTTCCCTCGTGGCGCAAGCGCTGGAAGTCGCGCATGGTGGTGGCGCTGGTCATTGCGGCTGCCGCGACGTTGATTTATCGGCGCGTGTCGATGCCCACTGGCGTACCGGCAAATCTCGCGACGCTGCAATCGCCCGAAGATAAGAAAAACACCAAAGGTCCCACGGACCCGTTCACGTTTGGTCCTTTTACGCTTCGTCCTAGCGAGTCGGATCGCATCGAGGCCGGCATCAAGCCGGGCCATTGGACCATGGCCTCGCAAGACGTCCGCGCCAACTTCGATGACTTCCGCGGGGAATTGGTCACCGAGGTGGTCCAGCCCACAGGAGACGGCGTCGATCTCGACGGGCAGACTTTCCATATGCGGTCCTCCCGCCCCGCCGTGCTGCCCAAGTTACAGAAGAAATTGCTCGATATTGCCATGTTCAATCCGGTCGAACATTTCAGCCGGCAGGTGGCGCCACGACTATTAACGCGCACAGGGCGCGACGTATGGAACGCGCGCGAGTTGCTGTCGCCGATTCCAGCGGAACAATACTTTTTGGTCGTGCTCGCTCGGCAGCCGGAAGACTATCGATACTTGCAGACAATGGATACGGTCCGGGCACCGCAAGGAAGTTCGGAAGATCGTGGCGCTCAGGCACACTACCGCGTTGTGGCGCCGACGGTAACTCTCTTAGCACCGGTGCCAAGTCAGGCCCTCTTCTGGACCAGTACGGCGGTGGTGCTGTGGGACGGTTTGGATCCCACGCTGCTGACAACCGCGCAGCAGCAAGCGCTCATCGATTGGCTGCACTGGGGCGGACAATTGATCGTCAGCGGCCCCGATTCGCTCGACCAGCTGCGCGATAGTTTCTTGGACGGAGTCCTGCCCGCTACCGGCGGCGAAGGCTGGGAAATGACGGAAGCCACGTTGGCTGCGCTGGGCCACATCTCGCCGGACACCGAACGCAAGATACGCTTGTTTCAGCCCTGGAGCGGCCAGCATTTGAATGTGGAGCAGCGCGACGGCCAGGTGCTGGCCGAGGCCGACGATCACCAGCCCCTGATCGTCGAACAGCGGATTGGCCGCGGGCGGACGGTGGTCACGGCCTTTCGTCTCTCGCAGCGCGACCTGATCGATTGGGCCGGTTTTGATGCCGTCTTCAATGCTGCCTTGTTGCGAGCACCTGCCCGCCGTTTCGCGCGCAGCATAGAAGATAAGGTCGGCGTCGAATGGGCCGACGGCATCGAAGAAGCGCCAGGGCGCGTCACGCAAGTTCGCTTCTTCACGCGCGACGCGGGACGCCCCCTGCCCCAACCACGCGATGTGCATGAACTGCGTGGCCAACGCGGCCTTGTCAAACCTCAGGTGATTACCGGCAGCGATCCGTTCGGTCCGGATGCCGACATGATGGGACAAAAAATCGCTATCGGTCCCGGCATCGCTGCCTGGGATGATCAAAGCCACGCATCACAGGCGGCGCGCGAATCGCTCAAGGAAGCGGCGGGTATTCAAGTTCCCCGGGCGCGTTTCGTATTCGCGCTGCTGGGAGCCTACGTCTTTGTGCTCGTGCCGCTGAACTGGTTGCTCTGTCGATCGTTTGGACGGGTCGAAATGGCCTGGCTGCTCGCGCCCGCAATTGCCGTCGTATTTGGCGTGGTGGTCGTGAGGCTTGCCCAGTTGGACATCGGCTTCGTCCGCTCGGCAACTGAACTGGCGGTGCTGGAAGTGCAGGGAGACTATCCTCGCGCGCATCTGACCCGCTATTGCGCACTGTACACTTCGCTCTCGACGGACTATTCGCTGGCGCTCTCGAACCCGTCGGCCGTAGCCCTACCCTTTGCTACCGGCATGGGCCTGAGCACTGGCCCGCAACAGCGTCGCGGTACGGTCGTCCTGCGCCAAGAACCGGATACCGGCACGGCCAGCGAGATTCCGGTACGACTTGAGCAGTTGACCGTTTCCAGCAATTCTACGGGCATGGTTCACACGGAGGAGATGTTCGATTTGGGCGGGTCGCTGCAATTCGTGCCTGGCTCCGATGGGGGCAAGCACCGCATCCGCAATGGCACTGCGCTGCACCTGCGGAATGCGGTCGTCATGGATCGCAACGCGCGCGCCGTGGATGGCCCATCGACGGAATACCGATACGCCTGGCTGGGAACTCTGGAACCGGGCGACGAGGCGGAGTTCGAGCTTTTCAGCCGGCAAGACGGCGCGTTTCAGGAACCGTCGGAGCAGGAAGCGAAAGCGTTCGAATCGCTTGCTTCGCTCAACGTGAAACCGCTGGTGGACGTCGCGCAAAAAGACATCGGCAGTGCCGAGCTGCGTTTGATGGCCTGGACCGATGACGAACTTCCAGGAGTTACCATTACGCCGGTGGCGAATCAAGCGCGACACGCGGCCGCGATCGTGGCGCATTTATCGTATGGCGCCACGCGCCCCTTGGAGATGGATTTCAATTCCCGCGCGCAAGTTGCCGAAGGGTTGCCTGACGAAAACGAGTCTGGCGACTTTATGGCTCCTGCGAACGGGGCCACGCCCTAACGATTCACGCTTCGGCAATGTTCAACACCGCCGCAACCTTGGCCCCTAGCCGCACAGATGATTGAACTCACCAACTTTGGCAAGACTTACGGCGATTACGTGGCCGTCGCGTCGCTCAACCTCAAGATCGAAGCCGGCGAGCTGTTTGGCTTCATCGGACCCAACGGCGCCGGCAAGAGTACCACCATTCGCTTCCTGGCCACGCTGCTGAACGCCACGCACGGAGAGGGAGTTGTCAACGGGCATAGCGTCACCAAGGACCCGCTGGGCGTGAGGCGCAGCGTGGGCTACATGCCTGACAACTTTGGCGTATACGACGGCATGAAGGTTTGGGAGTTTCTCGATTTCTTCGCCGTTGCCTATCAGATTCCGCGGGTCCGCAGGCGGCAAGTCATAGGCGACGTGCTCGAGCTGCTCGACCTGACCCACAAGCGCGACGACTTCGTCAATGGTTTGTCGCGCGGCATGAAGCAGCGGCTCTGCCTGGCCAAAACATTGGTGCATGATCCTCCCGTACTGATCCTTGACGAGCCTTCGAGTGGACTGGATCCGCGCGCCCGCCTGGAAGTAAAAGCCCTGCTGCGCGAGTTGCGGCGAATGGGCAAGACCATTCTGATCTCCAGCCACATCCTGACCGAGTTGGCCGATTGCTGCACGTCGATCGGCATCATCGAGCGTGGGCAGTTGTTGATGCACGGGCCGATCGACGACGTGTATCGCCGCATCCGTCGCAACCGCGTGCTGGAAATTCGCTTTCACGAGCGGATGGAGGCGGGACTGTCGATCATTCGCAGCCGACCGGAAACGATGGACTTACAGGTCGAAGACTCGCGTGCCCGCGTCGAGATGGCCGCCGACGACGCGTGCCTGGCCGCGTTGCTCGACGAGCTTGTGGCGGCAGGAGTTCGCATGCACTCGTTCGCCGAGAGAGATCCCACGCTGGAAGACGTTTTCATGCTGGTCACCAAGGGACTCGTGGCCTAGTTCGGAACAGAGATCGCCCGACGCGTCAGGAAGAGGCTGTCAGACCATGTTTGTGCGCGAGAATCCCGTTTTGCAGCGCGAGCTGCTGGTCAACCTGCGCATGCACCGCGCCTTCGTGCTGCTGTTGGCGTATGTCGTGCTGTTGAGCGCCGTGGTCATGGCGGCCTGGCCATCGGCCAAGAATATCGACATGAGCTCGAACCCCGACGACGGCAAAACCCTCGTCAACCTGATCTTTCTGGAGCAGTATTTCCTGGCCTCGCTGATGGCGCCCAGCTTCGCCGCCGGCGCGATCACCGGCGAGAAGGAGCGCAAAAGCTACGAAATGCTGCTAGCCAGCCCGTTGCGCCCCGGAGCCATCGTTCTCGGCAAGCTGCTGGCCTCGCTTTCGCACCTGGCCATTTTGATTTTTTGCAGTTTGCCGATCGTCATGTTGTGCCTTCCGCTGGGGGGCGTGTCGTTGTACGAGGTGTTGGCGGTCTACCTCGCGGTGATTCTCTCGACGGTCACGTTCGGCATGATCAGCCTGGCCGCGAGTAGTTACTTTCGGCGCACCGCGTCGTCGCTCGTGGTGTCGTACTTGATGGTGCTCCCCTTGGCGCTGGCCGGATTGTTTTTCTGGCGGACGCTGGAAGGTTTTGCCGAGTTGCGGCTGCTCGCCACGGTGACCGTGCTGCCCGTCGTGGCCGCCGCGATTTGCGGAACGTTGTTCGTGGCGACCAGCCGCCGGCTGCTGCATCCGCCCGACGTGGGGAGCGAAGGCAAAGAGGTCGTGGACGAGGCTTTCGAGCAGCGCGCGGCCGTGGGCCTGATCATTCAGCGCGACAAGTTTCCCGACAAGCTTTTCGCTCCGGCCAAACGTGATGATCTGCTCGAGGACGGAACAAATCCAATTTTTGACAAGGAAATGCGCAGCGAAATCTTCAGCCAAGGCACGCTGATGGCGCGGGTCGTGATCCAGGTCAGCATGGCGCTGGCCGTGCCGCTGATGGCCACTTGCCTGTTCCTGAAGCCGGATTGGGCTCCTTGGTACATTAGCTACGTGGTTCTGTTCAATATGCTCGTCGGACCGGTGTTTTCGGCCGGCAGCGTGACCAGCGAGCGCGAACGCGAAACCTTGGACCTGCTACTCGTCACCTTGCTCAGTCCGTGGCAGATTCTGTGGGGCAAGTTGATCTCGGCGCTGCGCGTCGCGACGGTTTTGACGTGTTTCCTGCTCTGGCCGCTGGTACTAGCCTGTTTGTTGGTGACAACCTATTGGGCGAACTGGCAGACGGTGCTTGGCTACCTGGTGATTGTCTTCTTGACATCGGTAACGACCTCGACATTGGCCCTCTTTTGTTCGGTTGTTTTTCGTAAGACTTCGGCGGCGATGATGATGTCCTACGTTGTCATGGCCGCGCTATTCATGGCGCCGGTTGCCGCCGTTGTCTTCGCCCAGAACTACTACGCGGCAGGAGCGAATATCTTTGAAGGAGCCACGTTCGTAAGTCCCTTCGGCGCGGCTTTCAGCCTGCCATTGAACCATATGGCCGTAGGAGACAAGGCCCGTCTCGGCGACTGGCGCATTTGGTTCGCATTCGTGACCTTCGACCTGGCATTGATATGCTCACTGTTCGCTACGATGCTGTGGCTATTCAAGTTACGGTGGCGCGTCGCCGCGTAATGGCGTGATGTGGCGAACACATTACGCACCGTCTACGCCGCGGGCGACCCGAATTCCCGACATGGGTACGGTTGCAACCCCTACGGGATGCTGGCGGCAACCGCGCGATCGCGTCCCAGCGATTTGGCCAGGCGAAGCGCCTCATCAGCACTGGACACGAGAAACGATTCCTGCTGGCCATCAGCGGGAACGAATACGACGTAGCCGGCGCTTGCCCGTGCGGTAGTGTTTTCATCGGTCGTTTCATCGATCACAACCAGATTGACGCGTGCTCGAACGCGTTCCACAATCGAACCCGCCGCGTCCTCCGCTCCAACGTCGAACAGCAGGCCGAATTCGTCCCCGCCCAAGCGCGCCACCATGTCGCCGGTTCGCAACGCCTCGCGTAGGGCACGGCCGGTAGCCACCAGTGCCCGGTCTCCGGCGGCATGCCCATTTCTGGCGTTGACCTGCTTGAAAAAGTCGAGGTCGACAATCGCCAGGCATTGCCGGCTCGCGCCCGGCCCGCGCTGCCGCACGCGGCGACGCAATTCGCGCTGCCAGGCCCGGCGGTTAGGTAGCCCGGTCAGCGGGTCGGAATCCGCCAAATGCGCGAGCCGACCACGGCGGCGATGCTCGCGGTGTACGCGCCGCCGCAACCGCGCATTTTCGCCCAACAGTCGGCACACCAGCGCCAGTTCCCGTTCCGTGGCGTCTGCCGGAATAAAAGTGGCCGGTGGCGGCTCCTTTGGCGTTTCCCCTGAAGGGAGCATCGGGGCGAGGGCATCGTTTTCGATCCCGACGCACAGAATCGCGATCTCACCGTTGAGCAGGCGTCGCTCGGTCGCGGGATCGAGTTTCGGCCCTTGACCGTCTGCCACCACGATCACATCGGCCGCGGCGCTCGCCCGATGTTCGCCGGGTTCGCAAAGTTCGTTTTTCGTCACTAGACGGAACGGCAGACCCGCCAATGCCTTCTGCAGCCGTCCGTTAAGGGCCGGTTTGTCGCTAGCCAAAAGCACGATGAGCGGTGACTTTCCAGACATCTTGCGCATTCTAACAGCAAGCAGAAATATGACCTTACAGCGGTTGCTTGCAGGCACGCCCAGCGGTGATAGAATCTGACCGCAACGCACTCCGCGGCACGACGCCCGACGAGCGCTCCACCGGAGGACGACATGAGCACCAAGGTCGGTGAGATCAGTACCACCCCTGCCGCCTGGACGCGACGACATCTATTGGGGTTAGAGGAACTGTCGGCCGAGGAATTATCGCTGGTGCTCGACACCGCGGTATCGTTCAAAGAGGCCACCGGGGGTTGCCGCAAGCGTCTGTCATCGCTGGCCGGCCGCACCTGCGCCAATTTGTTCTTCGAGCCGTCGACCCGCACCCGCACCAGTTTCTCGCTGGCAGCCCGGCGGTTGGGTGCCGACACGGTCGATTTCACGGCATCGGGCAGCAGCTTGTCGAAAGGGGAAACCTTTATCGACACGGCCAAGAACATCGAGGCCATGGGCATCGATCTGGTCGTCGTCCGGCATCGCACGCCAGGGACACCTCATTTGCTGGCGCAAAATCTGGCCTGTGCCGTGATCAATGCCGGAGACGGCCCGCACGAGCATCCCACGCAAGGTTTGCTCGACATCATGACCATTCGCGAGCACGTCGGACGAATCAAGGGGTTGACCGTCGCCCTGGTAGGCGACATTGCCCATAGCCGCACGGCCCGCTCGAACATTTGGGGGCTGAAAAAGCTCGGCGCCCACGTCATTTTGTGCGGCCCATCGACGCTGGTCTCGCCCCTGTGGCGCGAGATGGGGGTCGAGGTGTCGCATAACCTGGACGAGATCCTGCCCCGTTGCGATGTGCTGAATCTGCTACGCATTCAGTTCGAGCGGCAAACGACGCGTCCTTTCCCGTCGGTACGCGAGTATGCCCTGCTCTATGCCATGAACAGCGAGCGCCTGAAGAAGGCCAAGGACGACATTCTGATCCTGGCGCCGGGGCCGATCAATCGCGGCGTCGAGCTGACACCGGAAGTCGCCGATGGTCCGCACTCGGTCATTCTCGAACAAGTCACTAACGGCCTGGCCGTGCGGATGGCCGTATTGTGGCTCATCTGCGGCACGCTTTAACGCCCCCGCAAGGAAAGTGGAACTTATGTCACGCACATTGATCCAGGGGGGCCGTGTGATCGACCCCAGCCAGCAACTGGACCGCGTGACCAATGTGCTGGTCGAAGACGGCCGCATCGCCGGCTACGACGTCTCCCTCAACGGCCAGGACCTGGTGATCAATGCCCACGGCAAGATCGTCTCGCCGGGCTTAATCGACATGCACGTTCACTTGCGCGAGCCGGGCCGCGAAGAGGACGAAACCATCGCCACCGGTACGGCCGCGGCGTTGGCGGGCGGCTTCACCTCGATCGCCTGCATGCCCAACACCGAGCCGCCGCTGGACACCCAGGCCCAAGTCGAGTTCGTACACCATCAGGCCGTACTGGCCGACAACTGCAACGTCTTCGTTATCGCCTGCGTCAGCCGAAACCGCGAAGGCAAGGACCTGGCCGAGATCGGTCAATTGGTCCAGGCCGGTGCCGTGGGATTTACCGACGACGGCGCCCCCGTCCACGATACGGAACTGATGCGGCGCGCTTTCGAATATACGTCGATGTTCGACAAGCCGATCCTCAATCACGCCGAAGTCCGCGAGCTAACGCACGGCGGCGTGATGCACGAGGGACTGGTCTCACTGCTGTTGGGATTGCCCGGCATGCCGGCCGTGGCCGAAGACGCGATGGTGGCACGCGACATTCTATTGGCCGAGGCGACGGGCGGGCGAATTCACATCATGCACATCTCGTCACAGGGAAGCGTCGAGTTGGTGCGGCGTGCCAAGCGCCGCAACGTGCGCGTCACGACGGAAGTCTGCCCGCACCACTTCACGCTCACGGACGAATGCCTGCGCACGTTCGACTCGAATTGCAAAATGAGCCCACCGCTACGTGGCGAACAGGACGTGGCCGGTTGCATCGCCGGCCTGGCCGACGGCACGATCGATGTGATCTGCACCGATCACGCGCCGCATGCCCTGGAAAAGAAAATGCAGGAACTCGACCAGGCCCCCTTCGGCATCGTAGGGCTGGAAACCGCGCTAGGATTGACCGTCACCAAGTTGATCGAGCCCGGGCATCTAACCTGGCCACAAGCCATCGAGAAGCTGACGAACAATCCAGCCCGCGTGCTGGGGCTGAAAAAGGGAACGCTCACAGTCGGCGCCGATGCCGACGTCACGATCATCGACCCCACGCGACAATGGACGGTCGATCCGCAGCGATTTGCCTCGAAGAGCAGCAACTCGCCTTTCGCAGGATGGAAACTGACAGGCCGTGCCGAGA
>DASXEJ010000187.1 GCA_036490175.1 Pirellulales bacterium
CGGCGATGTGGCTGCGACTGGTTTCGAACGATGGGGCCTGCGGCATGCGGTTGCCAACTCCTGGAGTTAGAGCCTATCCGAGAACCGCCGGGGACTGTCCCAATTTTGCGCAGTCCGCGGAGCAAAATGGGGCAGTCCCAATCCTGTTCGGCACGGCATTTGCGCCCTCGGCTTCCCGCGTAATTGGCATGGTTTTTGCGCCTTGGCCGATGACCTGAATTGATTCGGTCATTTTGGCAGGAGGTGGCCATGGCGGGCAAGCGGTCCCCGAAGCTCACCGAGCGGCAAATCACCGGGCTGAAGTATTTCGACAAGCTCGCTCCCCTGCTGAAGCGTTTGCACGACGATGCCTGCGCACGCGATCGGGCTGGCAACCGCAAGCTGCATTACGACCAGTATTGCCTGCTGATGTTGCTCTATTTCTTCAATCCGGTAATCACCTCGTTGCGTGGACTGCAGCAGGCCGGTGAACTGGCCAATGTGCAAAAGAAACTCGGCTGCGCGCGGGCCGCCCTGGGCTCGCTCTCCGAGGCCGCCAGCGTGTTTGATCCCGACCGGCTGAAAGAGATCGTTGCCGAATTAGGCGCGGAGTTGCAGCCGTTCGGCCGCGATCCGCGATTACGCGACGTTCCAGGCGTCTTGACGGCCGTCGATGGCACTTTGCTCTCGGTGCTGCCGAAGTTGGCGCAGGCCTCTTTTCTGAAGCAAACGACCGGCAGCGGCATGATCAAATGGCGGCTGCACACGCACTTCGAGGTGGATCGCTATGTGCCCACGCGGATCGATGTGACGCCCGAAAGAGGCGGCCCGCACGACGAGCGCGGGGTACTGGAACGCACGGTTGAAGCCGATCACACCTACGTGATGGACCGCGGCTATGCCAAGTTTGCCTTGTTCAACAAGATCGTGGCGGCCAAGAGCAGCTACGTGTGCCGCTTGCGCGACAACAGCGCCTATGAAATCTTGGAGCAGCGACCGCTCACGGACGCCGATCGTGCCGCGAACGTGCTTGGCGACCAGATCGTGGCCATCGGTCAGCACGGCAAGGCAGACGCCCGGCCCGATCATCCAATCCGCCTGCTTACCATTCGCATCAGTCCCCACACCAGCCGTGGCAAGTACCGAGGGGGCTCGACCGGACCCGGCAGCGACGGCATCCTGCGGATCGCGACCAACCTACTCGACGTGCCGGCCGAGGTCGTCGCGCTGGTCTATATCGAACGCTGGACCATTGAGATCTTCTTTCGCTTCTTCAAGCACATCCTGGGCTGCCGGCACTTGCTCAGCCACAGCCCACAGGGCATCGAGATTCAAACCTACTGCGCGATCATCGCCTGCATGTTGATCAGTTTGTGGACGGGGCGCAAGCCCACGCTGCGAACGTATGAGATGATCTGCTACTACTTCACGGGGCTGGCCAGTGAAGACGAACTGTTGGCTCATTTGGCCAAGCTCAACGCCCACGACGCCGCCGTGCAAAAAACCTGAGTCGGCTGGCCTCGGACGCGGATCGTTCTGCGTCGCGAGTCGCTTCACGCTGCGCCAAAGCCGCCGCCATTGGGTTGGCGGTGCGCGGCAGTGATCCTCTCGTTTGCCGCTGCCGCAAGCAATCGGCGTTCGAGGTCCCATCCAGCCACTTGCCACAGCACTCAATTAACTGCTCAAATGCCGTGCCGAACAGGATTGGGACTGTCCCCTTCTCCGAGGCGGGGGAGAAATCGACTGTGGCGCTGACCGTGACCATCTTATGGGC
>DASXEJ010000188.1 GCA_036490175.1 Pirellulales bacterium
CAGCCGATCGCTTGCTCGCCGTGAATCGTCCTGTATCAGAAGATGGCGCCGAGATTCTTGGCGACGCGCGCGTGGCGGAACTATTCGAAGGACTCAATTTTGACCGGGTGGATGATCAGCCCGGTAGCTTAGGGTCGTTGATCCAGGAGATCTGGCGTGCGTTCCTGGCGGCGATGCTCATAGCGCTCGTGCTCGAAGCTGCCCTGTGTTTGCCCAAGTTGGCCCACGGTCCGGGGGCCAACGCATGAACACTGTACGAACACTCTCGTTCATGTGGGTTCCCTGGTCGATCGCGATCTCGCTGTTGGTCGTGCTGGGTACTGCCGCGCTCTGTTTTGTGGCGTGGCGACGGAGCGGCTATCGCCGTGACTACGGCTTGCTCGAGCTGCTACGATTGGTCTTGGTGATTCTTGTGGCGCTACTGTTCAATCAACCGGAATGGGTCGAGGAATATCATCCCATAGAAAAGCCGTCGATCGCCGTGCTATGGGACAGTTCGCCGAGCATGGACACGCGCGACGTCATCGGCGCCGAGGCTGCACCGACTTCGCTAGCGACGCGGCGCGAGGCGGTGTCGCCACTGGTGGACAGCACGTTTTGGAATTCGCTCGCCGAGCGGCTGACGGTCGAGATTCAGCCCTTTTCGCCGGCGGGCACTTCGCACGGCACGGATCTTTTCCAGCCCTTGGCCGAAGCTCCGCAGCGATTCAAGAATTTGCGCGGCGTGGTGCTGGCGTCGGACGGAGATTGGACCGCAGGCAGCCCGCCCGTGCAGGCGGCTTCGGCCTTACGCTTGAAGGGGATTCCTGTCTTTGTCGTGCCGGTGGGGAGTTCGTCGCGGTTGCCGGATGTCGAATTGTTGAGCCTTGATTCGCCGACATTTGGCATCGCCGGTAAATCAGTGCGGATTCCCTTTACGATCGAAAGCACACTGCCGCGCGAGCATGTCGTGACCGTCGTGTTGAAGACATCGGACAATGACGAGGTGACGAAGGAAGTGCGCATTGCCCCCATGGGGCGCACCAGCGACTGGGTGAATTGGAAGCCCAAGGCCGTCGGCGATAACACCCTCACGCTGAATGTGCCCAAGCATGGCGACGAGCTATTGGCCGATAACAACCAACTTTCCACGCCAATTGCCATTCGCGAAGAGAAACTGCGTGTGTTGCTGGTGGAATCGATACCCCGCTGGGAATATCGCTATCTGCGCAATGCCCTGTCGCGTGATCCAGGGGTGGAACTGTCGTGCTTGTTGTTCCATCCAGGACTCAGCAAAGGAGGGGGCGGCAACAAGGACTACATCAAGCAATTTCCGCAGGGATTGGACGAACTGTCGAAATACGACGTCGTGTTCTTGGGTGACGTCGGTTTGGAGGATGGCCAACTCACACCTGAGGATTGCCGGCTGTTGAAGGGTTTGGTCGAACATCAGGCCAGTGGGTTGGTGTTCATGCCGGGCTGGCAAGGACGCGAATTGTCGCTCATGGATTCCGAACTGGGTGACCTGTGCCCTGTGCTGCTCGACGCAGGCCAACCGAGCGGTTGGGGGTCGCGAACACCCAATACATTGGAGCTTACCGAAACCGGCCGCCGCAGCCTGCTGACAAAGCTGGCGGATACGCAAGAAGACAATGCCGACGTGTGGGAAGAACTACCGGGTTTTCAATGGTATGCGGCCGTCAAGCGTGCCAAAGCAGGCGCTGAAGTTTTGTGCGTCCATAAGGACGTCTCGAATGAGTTTGGCCGACTGCCACTGCTGGCAACAAGGACCTTTGGCGCCGGCAAGGTGCTGTTCATGGGGACCGATGGTGCGTGGCGGTGGCGCAAGGGGGTGGAAGACAAATTCCACTACCGTTTCTGGGGGCAGGTGGTACGCTGGATGGCGTATCAGCGGAATATGGCCAAGGGCGAGACCATGCGCATGTACTACTCCCCCGAGCAACCGCAGGTCCGCCAGACTGTGGCGCTGAGCGCCAATGTCATGCAACGCAGCGGCGAGCCGCTCACCGGGGGAGACGTCCTGGCGCGTATCGTGGCCCCCAGCGGCAAGGCCGAGACAGTGCGGTTCACTTCCTCTGGCGACGAATGGGGCGCGTTCTCTGCCCGCTATGCCGCCGAGGAGCCTGGTCGCCACGACGTCACGCTGTCGTGCCAGCAAACCGGCGCGACGCTCGACGCCTCGTTCTTTGTACAAGGCGGGACCGAAGAGCGCATCGGTCGCGCCGCACGTCCCGAAGTGCTGGAAGAAATCGCACGTGTCACGCGCGGCAAAGTGATTCGCATCGACCGGCTCGATCAGGTGATCGATTCGCTGGCAGCGCTGCCGGATCCTCCGCCGGCGATTCGTCGCGTGCAACTTTGGTGTCACCCGGCCGTCATGGGCACAGTGGTGACGTTGTTAGGTCTGTTTTGGGTTGGGCGTAAGGCGATCGGATTGATCTGAATTGCGTGGGACCGCAGGTGATTTACGGATAGTAACCGGGACCCATTAAAAAGATTGGTGAGGCAGTTATGAGCATCCCCCAAACGAGTTCCCGATTCCAGCTACCTTCGTCGCTCACGGCGCAACTGCACGAGTACCGCCGTCATGTATGGGGCATCAAATCGATCGAAGCCGCCTGCGGCGCGCTGTTCGGGATTCTGGTTTCTTACCTGGTTCTGTTTGCGCTCGACCGCGTCATCGATACGCCCAGTTGGGCCAGGATCGCCATCTTTCTCGTCGCGGCCAGCGGCTGCGCCGTGGTACCTGTTTATTTGCACCGCTGGATCTGGTGTCATCGCCGGCTGGAACAATTGGCCCGCTTGCTGAGCCGTCGGTATCCGAGCATGGGTGATCAGATGTTGGGCATCATCGAGCTGGTGCGCAATGAATTCGAGCAGGCGCGATCCCCGGCGCTGTGCGAAGCGGCGATTCAACAGGTGGCGCACGAGGCGTCCAAGCGAGATTTTCGTACAGCAGTCCCCAACCCGCGTCATCGATTCTGGGCTTTGATGGCGTCAGTGCCGTTCGCCGTAACAGTGACGATGCTGGCCCTGTTTCCCTCGGCGGCGACCAATGCCTGGTCGCGGTTCGTGGCTCCCTGGCGGCCGATCCAGCGCTACACGTTTACGGCGCTTGCCGAGTTGCCCGAACAAATCGTTGTTCCTCACGGCGAGCCGGTAACAATTCCGGTGCGGCTGCTGGAAGAATCGCGCTGGCACCCGGAGCAAGGGACCGTGCGCCTGGGCAATCACTCGAAGGTGAATGCCGAGTTGCGCGACGGGGTTTACGAATTCGCCTTGCCGCCGCAAATCGACGCGGTGCCGGTCGATCTGCGTATCGGCGACGCGCGGCAGCAATCGCGGCTCGAACCGATGTTGCGACCCGAGCTTGCGGCCGTAGAAGCCGATGTACAACTGCCGGCATATCTGGAACATGCCGCGCCACTGCAGAAGGATGTGCGCGGCGGGACGATCACGCTGGTGCGCGGTAGCACGGCCCAATTTACGGCCACGGCCAACCGCAATCTATCGAGCGCCATGGTCGACGGCGCAGCGGCCGTGGCGATGGGAGCCGCTGTGACTTCTGGGGCGGTCGCTATCGACGACTCGCGCAAGCTGATTTTCGAGTGGCAGGACGAGTTCGGACTGAAGGGGCTCGAGCCGTTTGCTATTTCAATAACCGCCCGCGATGACGATCCGCCGACTCTGTCGTGCGAGGATTTGCCGCGGCAACGAGTGGTGTTGGTTTCCGAGACGCTGAATTTCAAGGTTCGGGCGCAGGACGATTTCGGCGTCAAGGTTGTCGGGATCGAGTGGGAGGGGATGGATAGCGCGGCCGCCAGCCAAATCGCTCGCGGTGAACGAGTGCTGGCCGCCGGCGGCAGCGATAAAGAAACAATCGACCTGGCCGGCGCCTTTTGTGCCGAGACGTTGGGCATCGAACCGCAACCGTTGAGCGTCCGCATCTTTGCCGAGGATTATTTGCCAGGTCGCGAGCGCGTCTACTCGGCCAGTTATGTGCTGTACGTGCTCAGCTCCGAGCAGCATTACATCTGGCTGACCGAGCAATTGAGCAAGTGGCATCGCCAGTCGCTCGAAGTGCGCGACCGCGAGATGCAGCTGCACCACACCAACCAGCAACTACGCCTGATGACGCCCGAAGAGCTCGACCGGCCCGAGGTGCGACGCCAGATCGAAGCCCAGTCGTCGGCCGAACGAGGCAACGGACGCCGCCTGACAGGCCTGGTCGCTAACGGCGAAGAACTGGTGCGGCAAGCCATGCGCAACTCCGAGTTCGGCGTCGGCCATCTGGAAAAATGGGGCGAGATGCTGCAGATCCTCAAGGACATTTCGGCCAACCGTATGCCCAACGTCGCCGACCTGCTGAAAGAGTCGTCGCAGGCGCAGGGGTTGGCGTCGAACTCGCAGACAAAGCCGGCCCCCATGGCCGGGCAGATGCGTGGAACTGCAGCCGCCGCGTCGAAGCCGGCCGAGAGCAAGCCGCAGCCCCCCGTGCCGCAAGTCGTAGATGCCGAGTCTTCTCAGCAGCCCGCCAAGAAAGAAGACGAACCCCAAGAGCCGGGCAAGAGCAACTCGAAGCCCCGGCTGACGCTGCCGGTGACAACCGTGGCGGATCCGGCACCCAAGACGCCGCCGGCCAATACTCCCGCAGCCGAGAAGCTCGACGAAGCAGTCAAAGCGCAGCAAGATTTGCTCGCCGAGTTCGAAAAGATCGCCGACGAGTTAAACAAGGTGCTAGCCAATCTGGAAGGGAGCACGCTGGTCAAGCGGCTTAAGGCTGCCTCGCGCGAGCAATATGTCGTGGCCGGCAAGATTGGCGACCAACTCGGGGGCGCCTTCGGGCGGCGCGCCACACGAGCGGCCGATTCCGCAGAGGCACTCGTCGGCCTGGCCAAAATCGAGGAGGGAAGCAGCCAGAAGCTGTCGACGATCATGGACGATATGCAGGCCTACTTCGAACGGCGGCGCTTCCAGCGATTCAAAACCGTGCTCGACGAGATGCGCGAACAGGATGCCGTCGGCAGCTTGCGGCAATTGAGCGACGACGTGCGTCTCGAGGCTGGCATGTCGATCGCGCAGTGCGAGTTCTGGTCCGATACGTTCGATCGTTGGGCCGATAATTTGGTCGACCCGGCCTGTGCGGGCAAGTGCCCCGGCTGTAAAGCCAAGGGGAGCTTGCCGCCGTCGCTGGTACTCGAAGCCATGCGCATCCTGGAAGCGGAAGTCAATCTGCGCGAAGAGACGCGCGTCGCCGAGCAAGCGCGCCGCGCCGTCGAAGAGAAGGTCTACGGCGAGCAAGCCGGCAAACTGCGCGACACGCAGGACGGCTTATCGGATCGTGTGGTCGATCTCACGCAGCGTATTAGGGAGTTGCCCGACGCTGAAACGGATTTCGGCTACGAAATCAAGTTGTTGGGTGCGGTTGAAACCGTGATGGACGAGGCGACGGGAATCCTTGACCGGCCCGACACTGGTTCGCCGGCCATTGCGGCAGAGACCGAAGCGATCGAGCTGTTGCTGCGCTCGAAGAAAATCAATCCGCGCGGCGGCGGTGGCGGAGGCTCTTCGCCCGGCGGAGGAGGGCAGGGGACGACCAACGACTCGGCCCTGGCGCTTGTGGGGACAGGTTTGAATGACAAAGAAGTTCGTGAAGATCGCGGCGTGCAGCAGTCCACGGGCGAGTCGGGCAGCTCATTGCCCGAAGAGTTCCGCGCTGGCTTGGACGAGTATTTCAATCGTCTCGAGCGAGAAACCGGATCGGACTGAGGAATCACATTTCTGCGGTTCGTGGGCAAGGCATCGCGGTCGAGGGCTGGCAGCGGCATGCGACGTAGCGACGATAATGATGTGCGAGCTTTCACCATGAGTCGGCATTTCTACGCAAT
>DASXEJ010000189.1 GCA_036490175.1 Pirellulales bacterium
GTACGCGATGTGGACCGCCGAGGCGGTCGTGACCCATTCGAACCGGTTTTGCAAGGTCCCGGGCCTTACCACGCGCGGAACCAACAGATGGCTGCTGACGCCGTACGGAGCTGCCACCTGCACGTCGACAAAGTTCTGGTATTGCGGTGCAAGCAGCGGTTGCACGCCGGGCGGAACCGTGATTTCCAGCACGTTGCGGCTCAGCATCCGGAACGGCACGCTCCGTCCGCCGGCGATCACCCGTGTTTCCAGCACGCTGAAGCGCTTGCCGACCAGATACAGCGTGGTCACGCTGTCGGGATCGATGCCCGGCGCGCCGTACCAGCCCTCGAGTTCCGGCCCCAGGCCACCGATTCCCGTGGCAAATAGCTCGAAGCCGCCCAGCGTATTCTGGTAAGGCACTTCAACGCGCATAGTCTGCAGCGGCATGCGTTTTTCCAGTTTTTCGAGCACGTCGTGCATGCCGGCGATATCGCCCGGCCGATAGAGCGGCGAATCGCAGGTATGATTAAGCGCGTTCTGGATTGTCTGGTAATTGCGGCTGAGCCGCATCGTGTCGTGCATCGTCAGCTCTTTTTTGCGCGGATTGGTGACGCCGAACCAATCGGCCCGAATCGTGACGTCCACGTAAGGAACAAACGAGGGCATGATCACCACCGCCGTGCCGTCGCGGGTGCCGGGCTCCAACTGTCGGGCTTTCAGGTCGCTGTCGCGATTGGCCGTGCCAAACAGCGTCTGAGCAAAGGCCCCCAGCGTGCTGGGCGTGTCGGGTGATTGTACGCGCGGATAAAACCGCCAGCCGAACGTGTCGTTGGCGTACGAGAACGCGACTTGCGTACGATTAAGCGCGATCGTCTCCATATCAAGCTCGAGCCGGCGCGTGAACCGGCCGGCAGCGCTGGGGCTCACATTTCCCGTCGCCACGGCCACGGCCACGGCCAACTGTAAATCGCGGCGGCGGCTGAAAACGTCCGCCACATTTTGCTCGTCATTCACCGGATCGAGCGAGAACGTGATGATCGGCCAGCGGCAGAGCACATACTGTTTGAAGTATTCATGGGCTTCAGGTAGGAGGAACTCCTTTGGACCGACAAACGGCATTTCATGAGGTGGCGCGCAGTTGCACCCCTTGGACTGCGACAACGATGTCATGTCTTGCATCCATTGGTGGTTCAATCGCGCTGCATCGACGATGATGGCCCAGGCTAGGGCGCCGGTGATGGTGTGTTTCACTGAGCCGCCCACCGCGTTAAAGAACGCCTGGCGAATTTCGAGCACTTGGCGGTAATCGTGGCTGTCGATGGCCTGCGCCAGTTGCGGCGAGGCAAACCGCCACAGTGTCAAGTTGTCCTTGCGCGATAGGAACTCGTAGGCAGAGAGCGCCTCGGCCGCGAGGTATTGGTTAATATCGTAAACATGGACGGCCCCTCGATTGGCCGCATTCGTCCGAAGATTTGTATACGCCTCGTAGGCTATCTGACAGAACGCCTGGAAGCCGTACACTTGAAGGATCTGCGATCCAGCTAGTGGCCGTGGTCCGGTACCAGAGTGCACAGGCGCTCCAACCGAAACGGGCCCAGTTTCGAAAATGTTGTCAATCGCGGGTGGCATGGTTCTATCAAGAACCGAACTGACCTCGTTGTCATAGTGATTGAGCAACGGCTTTTCGAACAACGATTGTTTTTTGTCCGACAACCATTTGACAATTTCTGGGTGTTCCATGAACTCTTGCAGCGTTCGCAGTGATTGAAGTACTCCGGGCCATCCAAGTGCCTGACGTGCCGGCTGCGGGGGTGTTGGCACGCGTCGCGAAGCTGGAGTGAGGTTATAGATTAGGCCGTCGAGGACCGACGGTGGTACCGCACTGCTAGGTGTTTCCCTCAAGCGATTCGCAACATATAGCAGCACGGTACGCTGTGCCGCCGATAGCTTAGCGATATCGGGGGGCAGGTCGGTCCCACGGACAGCCCACGCCACGATTGCCGCTTTGTTAATGTTCAACGGGATATCCGTACGGTCAACAAGTTGACCCGGCTCGTCGAGATCGTCCAACTCGACGGGAATCGCTATCTCTACACCAAGGTCTGTGCCGCAATTCGCTTGTTTTCCCGCAGGCTCGATTTTTACGGATAGCGGAAGCGATCCGATCCAGGTCTTGTGGTCCTTGTCAGGCCCCTCAATGCTATCGAGAAAGACGGAGAACTGCTGAGCACTAACCGAGACAGTTGCGTTCACATCTGGGATGTATTTTCTCATTAGCGGGCGCCGCTGCAGCTCTGGATGTGTCTGCTGCCCGGCGACTGAATCATCCTGGTCCAGATATTTCAAACAACTCAGCGCCCGGGTACGTTCGTCCTCGGCCGCCGCGGCGATCCCCAAAAATCGGAATTGAAGATACGGACGCAATGCGTAGAGATAATCAATATCCGCTTGCCACTTTGAGTCCTGGCCGTGGATAAACTCGAATAAGGCCACAATTGAATCGAACTTCTGGATCCACGCAGCAACCCTCGCCCGATAGCGCCAGAAAGAAACGGCGAAATGGTCGGCATCCTTTGGATCGTTGTTGAACATCTGCGCCAGCGGCAAGGCCAGCAGCGAGGTCAGATCGTTGATCACCAGGTTGCGGGTCGTGGTTGGGAGGAGGTCTTCGCTGATGACGGGCTTGAGCGTGAATGTGACCTCAGCCCCGTAGCCTTTGCGCGTGTGATGGCCGGAGAATACCGAAACGGGTATGCGGAATAGGTTCAGTGCATAGCCGGGCGAATCGGCCGTATCGCCTCCCTCGTTGACCCGGCGCAAGTCGTTCAAGGTTTTTAAATACACGTCCAACTGCCGGACTAACTCAGTCGGCTCTAGCGATAGTGAGCCCGCCGCGAAGTGGCTATAATCGACCTGCCCCAGCGGCGGCGTGCGAGTGACCACGGGATTGCCTTGCGCGTCTGTCACGTCGCCGGAAAGGGTAGCGGCCGGAATGGAAGTCGGCACGCTCGCGCCGCCGCTGGCCGCGTTCAGCGCAAACGCCAGCGAAAGCGCCGCCTGGTCGGTCTGGCGCACCGACGCTTGCAGCGTTTCCTTGAAGTCGTCGGAATTGAAACGCTTCTGGAGTTCGACTTCGTACTGGTAGCGGCACTTTGTCAGCCGGGCTTCGCCCCACACGTCAGGCTGCTTGGCCACGACCGATCCGTAGCTGTCGATCAGGTGCTCGAGCCAATCGATCTCTTTGGCAAGCTGCTCGACGCTCAGGTCGCGCTCGGCGTGCGGAGGCTTTTTGCCGAACAGGCAACGCTCGGCTTCGCACAGCCCGTGGGCCAGT
>DASXEJ010000190.1 GCA_036490175.1 Pirellulales bacterium
TATCCCGATGGACATCCAAACCGACGTATACTAGCTTTTTCATGGGACCAGTCCTCCGTGGTGGCTCTGCGCATTGTAAACGCAACTCCAGCGTAACCCACGTCAAACGTGAGCGACTGGTCCCAACCATTCTGTCTACCCGTAATTTACCCTCTTTGCCGCCCGTGGGACTTACTCTATAATCTCGGATTCCTTTATAACGCCAACTTCACCGACAGGGCGGGCCCTTCGCCATGCCGAAGCAAAAGACACACAAAGCCTCGAAGAAGCGATTTCGCGTAACTGCCAACGGCAAGGTGATGCACCGCGGTGCCGGCACCAGCCACTTGTCGACGCACATTTCGCAAAAGCAAGTACGGCAACGCCGGGGAACGCGGGCGCTAGCGCCGGCCGATGCCCAGCGCATCAAGAACGCTTTGCGCGGCAATAGCTACTAGAAACTACCAGACATCACGGTAGCTACCCATTACAAACGCGCGTCCGCTGCGATAGCGGCCCGCACTGAATACACCACGCCGGGCACCGCACAACGTTCCCTGATTGGGGAAGGCCTTGCAGCGTGAGGAGGGGAGTCGACTGCCATGAGAACTACCAAGGGCGCAGCCCGCAACAAGGCCAAGCGCCGTCTGTTCAAAAAGGTGAAGGGGTTTCGCGGCGGCCGTGGCACGCTGCTGCGTTCGGCCAAGGAGACGCTGGTTCGCGCCGGCGTCTATGCATTTCGCGATCGCCGCGTACGCAAACGAGATTTCCGCCGGCTGTGGATCATTCGCATCAACGCCGCGGCCCGCGCTCACGGCCTGCGGTACAGCGAGTTCATCCACGGCCTAGTAAAGGCCAACATCACGCTCGACCGCAAGTCGCTGTCGGAAATGGCGATTGCCGATCCGGCCGGATTCGAGGCCGTCGTGGCGCAGGTCAAAGCGGCCCTGCAAAGCGCCGCCTAACGACTGCACCGTTGGCGCAGCTGCAAACCATCAGGAGAGGCCGGTCACGCGTGACTTGCCTCTCTTTCTTTTTGGCCGTTGGTTGGTGTACGTTTACGGCACCTGGGATGCGCGGCTGGACCGATGGTGTATGGCGTTCGCCGCGTAAAAGGCATTTACCAAGAGCTGACTTCGGCCCGACTCTTTGGCACTTTTTGTTCCTTCTGAATAGTCACTTGTTGCTCTATGGCACTCGTTGAATTCCTGGCGGATCTCGAAGGTCTGTTGGCGGCCGCCGAAGTGGCTTTCGCCGGCGCGAACGACTCAGTCGCGCTGGAAGCCGCCCGCATCGAATTCCTGGGTGCCAAGAGCGGTCGTTTAAAGGATGTGCAAAAGGGACTCGGCCAGGTCGACAAGGCCGAAAAGCCCGCCGCTGGCAAACGCTTCAATGAGATCAAGGAAGCACTCGACACGGCTTTCGTCGCCGCGCAAGAACGGATCCAGCGAGGCGGCGCAACGGCCTCGTCCGCGCACACCGGCGGTCCGGTCTTCGATCGCACGCTGCCCGGACGCGCCCTGCGATTGGGCCATCTGCACCCCATCACGCAGACGATCGAACACCTGAAAGAGATCATGGGCCGACTGGGATTCACGGCCGCTGTTGGACCCGAGATCGAGGACGAGTGGCATAACTTTCAAGCGCTCAACATTCCGCCGGCGCATCCCGCCCGCGACCCGCTCGAGAATTTCTATCTGGCGACGGCCGGCGTCAGCGTGCCAGCGTCTGATAAGCCAGCCCAGACGAGCGGGCCACTGCTGCTGCGTAGTCAAACCAGCACGGTGCAAATCCGCGTCATGGAGAGCACGCCGCCACCGGTGCGTATCATTTCGCTGGGGCGCGTTTATCGACCCGACACGGCCGACGCCACGCACTATCCGATGTTCCACCAGATCGAAGGATTGCTGATCGACCATCACGTGACGATGGCCGATCTGAAGAGCGTGCTGCGGCTGTTCGCCAAGAGCTACTTCGGCGGCGAGGTGCATATCCGCTTTCGTCCCTCGTTCTTTCCCTTCACCGAGCCGAGCGTGGAAGTCGATATGAGCTGGCACGACAGCTGGATCGAAATGGGGGGGGCCGGAATGGTCGATCCCAACGTGCTGCGGGCCGTAGGCTACGATCCCGAAGAGGTAAGCGGCTTTGCCTTCGGCCTGGGCGTGGAACGCGTCTGTGCCCGGCGCCATAACGTGACGGACATTCGCGAGTTTTATAAGAACGACGTGCGATTCCTGGAACAGTTCTAGGCCCCGCAGGTTGTCGTTCCGCGAACTTCACCCCCTAAGAATCGCTTTTTGCCATGATCGTTTCCTGGAACTGGTTGAAAGAATACGTCCAGTTGGACATGCCGGCGGCCGAACTCGAGCGGCGGCTGATGCTGGCCGGGCTGAACCACGAGGAGACCAAGGAGGTCGGCGGCGATCTGGCCATCGATCTGGAAGTTACCAGCAACCGGCCTGACTGCCTGGGACACCTGGGCGTTGCGCGAGAAGTAGCCGTATTGTGGGAACGCGAGCTGAAGATACCACCGGTGGATTTGCCCCAGACAGGCCCCCAGGTCGAAACGCTGGCCCAGGTACGCATCGATTGTCCGCGGCTTTGCTCGCGCTATTCGGCCCGCGTGATCCAGGGAGTGAAAGTGGGCCCGAGCCCAACTTGGCTGACGCGGCGGCTGGCCACGCTGGGGATTGCGACAATCAACAACATCGTCGATATCACGAACTATGTATTGATGGAGTGCGGGCAGCCGCTGCACGCCTTCGACCTGGCCGGCCTTAAACAAAGACAGATCATCGTTCGTGAAGGGCACACCGACGAAACGCTGGTGGCCATCGATCATCGTTCCTACACTCTGGGCCCTGGCATGTGCGTGATCGCAGACGCCGAACGTGCCGTGGGCGTGGGGGGCGTCATGGGAGGGCTGGCGACGGAAGTTACCGCGGCGACGCGCGATGTTCTGATCGAGGCGGCCGCATTCGACGCAATGTCGATTCGCACCACGGCGCGGCGTTTGAACCTGCACAGCGACTCTTCTTTTCGCTTTGAACGCGGCCTCGATCCCGAGAGTGTCGATTGGGCCAGCCGGCGGGCTTGCCGCTTGGTACTGGAATTGGCCGGCGGGACGTTGGCCGCGGGCGTGATTGACGTCGGGGTACAGCCGACGGCACGCGAACCGGTCGTGCTGCGTCTGTCGCAGTTAAAGCGCGTTTTGGGCATCGAAATCGCGCAGCAGCGTGTACGGCAGATTCTGACGGCGCTCGGCAACAGCGAGCAACTTGTCGCAGATGGCGAAATCGAGGTTGTGCCCCCCAGTTGGCGCGCCGACCTGACCCGCGAGGTCGACCTGGTCGAAGAAGTGGCGCGGATTCACGGCTACGACGAAATTCCCGAAGACGTCAGCGTGCCGATGGCGGCTTCGGCCCGCCGTGCGGACGATCAAGTGCTGGACAAGATTCGCCAGGTGCTGGTGGCCGCGGGAGTCGACGAGGCATTGACGCTGAGCATTGTCGAGGAAGAGGTTTCAAGCGCCTTCAGCCCCTGGACCGACGCCGCTCCGCTAGTGACGCAGATGCCTATCTTGCGGCGGGCCGATCATCTGCGGCGCAGCCTGATTCCCAGTTTGTTGGTCGCCCGGCGCACGAATGAAACGCTGTCGAACGCGATGATCGAGCTGTTCGAGATGGCCCACGTCTATCTACCACGTCCCGGCCTGCTGCCCGACGAGCAGCGTATGCTAGGGATCACCAGCGGGCACGATTTTGCCCACGTCAAAGGGCTTGTCGAAGCGATCCTGGCGCGATTGAATCCGCGCGCGGTGCTGGAAGTTGCCGACCAACCGCCAGCGGCGCTATTCGATCGATCGCGGTCATGCCGGCTATTGGTGGGCGGAGAAGTGCTGGGAGTGCTGGGCGAGGTGAGTAGCGACGGACTGCGGCGCTTCGAGCTGCGCGGCCGGTCGACCGTGGCCGAGTTGCATGTGGCGGCGCTCGTCAAACTGGCGAACCTGGTTCCGCAATATGAGCGGTTGCCTGCGTTCCCGGCCATCGCGCGGGATTTGAACCTAGTCGTCGACGAACACGTTACTTGGGCCGAGATCGCGGCCGCGGTGCGCGGTGGCAGTGGCGCGTATCTGGAAGAGTTGTCCTACCAAGACACCTATCGCGATGCCGAACGTCTGGGAGCGGGCAAAAAGAGCGTCCTGCTCTCGATTAAGTTGCGCGACGCCGCCGGCACGCTAGCCGGCTCGCAGGCCGACGCCGTGCGCGACGAGATCGTCGCCCGCTGTGGGCGCGAATTGGGCGCGCAGCTGCGCGCGTCGTAGCGCAGCGTAATTGCGAATCCCATTTCCGGCGGGACGGCTGCGACGATTTCTTCGTAGCACGGTCGCTTGAGGAGCGAGCGATTACATGTCGCGCCAGATATCGTCGGAGTATGGCCGCTCGGCGATGCGTCCCAGCTCGTCCAGCGTGCGCCGCTGACCGACATTGTGCCAGGGGCTGACGCCTTCTAACTCGGGCATCAACTCCACCAGCTGAGAAGCCAGCGTGCGCGCGAGTCGCTTGATCGACGAACTC
Organism: Pirellulales bacterium; assembly: GCA_036490175.1. Taxonomy (NCBI): domain Bacteria; kingdom Pseudomonadati; phylum Planctomycetota; class Planctomycetia; order Pirellulales; species Pirellulales bacterium. The sequence continues at coordinate 4,557 of DASXEJ010000190.1, forward strand.
TCCGCTTTTTCCGAGATGGCTGCGACAGTCTTCATGATGCGCACCAAACGCGCACGTTCGAGGACTGGCGCTGACAAGGGTGAGTTTGTATCGAGCAACAACTCGCCGATGGGCACTTCCAGAACACTCTGCCACCAATACACGCGGCTGAGGCGGAGGTCGGTCTGTTCCTCTTCTTCCAATTCCAGTTCGCTGATGCTGGTGCGCAACTGGCGGGCAAGCCCGCGCAGAGAAATTCCCTGCTGTTGTCGAACCGTCGCGATGCGATGCAGGACGACGCGCCCCTTGCCGGGATCCGGGGTGTGGGTCTTGACCGCCGGGAATTCACCCGTGCCTATTTCGGAGATGCTCATGCCATTACCTCATTCCTGTCCAGGGTTGTACGAAAGAGCGATTTGCGGCAACCCTGCCGGCACAACGACGCATCCCTAAATACCCACGGTTAAAAAAACAGGGCGGTTCACGATCTGGGTCCGACGCGCGTCAATCTGAACGAGCCGGTCGATCCAATGTCAGACAGCAAACCAATGAACCGCCCTGGAATAACCACAGGCAAGCGCACGACATGCCACGAATCAGAAACCACAACGCCAAGTCATTTCACGCCACGAATTGGCTCGGGGGGCGAGCACAATTTCCGTGACTGGGGGCTGCAACACAACTTGCCTAAGTTGTTGCCGCCAAAACTTCGGCTGACCCACGGGTGATTTACCCCGTCGTTGAAACTCGATAGATGTGGTGTGATCGAGTTCCGAAGGAAATCATAACTAGCTGCTTCCAGAGGGACAAGCACCTGCGCGCGGTTATTCACAGTTTCTTCGTGTGCATTGGCGGCGTGGCAAATTATTGCGCAATACCCCGAGGGATGGGGGTGCGGTGATTCACGGCACCGCGACGCAGCCGGCGCAAATTACGTGCCGATGCTTAGCCTAGAAAGCATCTTTGCTAGCGCGCGAAAGCAGGTAAAAAAGTCTGCCTGCTAGACACTTGGTATCGCTAATCGCATGGCGTTGGATTCGCGCGCCGAATGCCGCGCTCTAGGACTCTTCGCGCCATCAATGCGAATGCGATGGCCCGACGCAGGACTGCCGTGTTACGGCCCAGGTGTTATTCGCCCAGAGCAAACGTCTTCAAACGCAACAAATAGTTGGGACGTTTGGGGCGGCCCGCCGTGTCGCCCTCGTCGCGATGCTGGGGCGATGTGGCAACTTTATTCTTGAGAGCCGAGGCCGCCGCTTTGCCCCTGGCTCCCTTCGACCACGAAGCGTGACGCAGTTCGACCTCGTGTTGCGGGTAGCCTTTGAGAGCCAGATATGATTGCAAGTCTTGGGGGCTGCGCCCCGTGATCCAGCTTTCGATCGCGCGACGGCGAATCATTTGCAGTGCAGGGCCCACCACAGCCTTCGACATTTGCTTGCGCAGAGAGGGGGCCGGCTGCCGCCCGGGCGCGGCGTCGCCATGAGCTCGCGCCACGATTAGATCATGCGACGAGATCTTCTTCCACATCTTGTCGAGCCCAGCCAAGTCCAGATCGCATGAGTCGGACCTCAGCAGCAGAACGTCACTGCGCGTTCGCTGCATGCCGGCGCGAAAACAGGCCGTGTCTCCGCGCTCGGCTGAGTTATGAATCACAGCGGCCTGCGGGTAGGGGCGGATCAACTCTTGAATCACTTCCGTTGTCGCGTCCGTCGACCCGTCGTCCACGATCAGCAGTTCCCACCGTGGAGTCAGCTCGGGCAGCACTTCGACGACCTGGACGACGAGCGCCGCCAGGGTCGCTTCGCGGTTCCGAACCGGCAGGATCATGCTCAGAGAAGGTTTCAAGCCGAGAGTCCTTTCTGCACGCGGTGGAGGACCGCAATGAGGTGACCGTTTTTTCCGGAGGGCGCCAACCGCGGGTCATCAATTGTCGGGGACACTTCTGTCGTTAAAGGCCGCAGGGTTCCGCGCGCCCCGTCCGCGATCAAGATGCCACTCGGTCCGGCCGACGCCGCCCTGCACCCTATCCATCGGAAAGTTGCCCTGGCAACTCAAGTCGGCCCTCGTCAGAGGCGTGTGGGGCACGACTTGCCGTGAGAGAGGAAAGTCCGAGCTGGATGGCCGATGCGTGTCGCACCGGCAATTTGCGCAACGCACATGGCCAATGATTGCCAGAATTCGCAGGCATCGCGTCAAGAATCACGCCCCCAAGGCACGCACGCCGGAGGTTGGTATGCCTGATCCCGCCCGGGCAACTCCGATATAATCGGACAGGTTGCCGCCGACTGTTCAATCTGGCGGTCCTAATCCGGTCCAACCGCCGAGGTTACCTTGTCTAGCGCGCCCCCCCCCTCCACTGCCGTACCGCTTCCGGACTTTGCCAAGGGGGACGGATTGCTCCCTGCCGTGGCTCAAGACGCCGCGACCGGCGAGGTGTTGATGGTCGCCTATATGAACGAGGCCAGCTTCGCCGAGACGGTGGCCACTGGCCGCGCCGTGTACTTCAGCCGCAGCAAGAACCGCCTCTGGCGCAAGGGAGAAGAAAGCGGGCACGTGCAGCGCGTACTGGCGATCTTGGTCGATTGCGACGCCGACACCATTCTGCTCAAGGTCGAACAGCAGGGCCCAGCATGTCACGAAGGATTCCGCAGCTGCTTCTTTCGCGAGCTTACGGCCGACGGACCGAAAGTTGTGCTGGAGCGGCTAGTCGATCCATCGACCGTGTATGGCAACCAATAGCTGCAAGACGGGCGGCGCGGAAAACCCGCTCGCAAGGATTCCTGAAACCTACGCGAAGACTTCGATCCCCTTTAGCTCCGGCGCCGGAAACTCTGCGGCGCACACGAGGCAGCCGTCGCGATCGCGAGGTGCCGTCGCGCCGCAATGGGCACAGCGCTCGGTGACCGGCCATTGTCGGTGCAACCAGTAGCCGATCGCCCCGGGCACGCCCATCAAGAAGACGAACAATGCCCAGGCTGCCCCGTCGCGGTCGGCGTAACGTCGACGATGTCGATAACACACGGCGGCCAATAAAGCCGACAGCGTCCCTACGGCAAGAATCGCCGGCCAGCATTGATTGAACGTCTGTGCGAAGGCCTCGGCCATGCTCGCCGCATCACCCGACTCGACATGCCCCGCCGCTTCGGTCGTGTAATAGAATGCCTCGACCAGCGGTGCTGGCACCACTAGGGCCACGAGCCAGGCCGCGGACTCGTTGTCGACGGCCTTCATGCCCGATATTTGAACGTTCTCGTGTCGGTCTGCGCCGCCGGCTTCGTCGATCCAATAGACATCCGCATCGCCGCGCGTGCTGTGCGACGTCAAAACAACATCCGTGGCTTCGGTGTCAAAGAAGCGGATGTCTCGCTCCCCGAGCGGCGCGGGAATCGGAAACGAGCGAAGCGTCGCCCCCTTCACATCGAGTAACGCGATGTTGTCGCGCGTGCGCACGACGACTCTGTATTTCGTACGGTCGAAAGCTGGGCCGCCATGTTCATTAGTCCCAAGCCAAGCTACGGAAACGGGCTCGTCAGGGACCTCGACGGTTTGTATGGCGCGCCCCTCGATATCGATCCGCCACAACTTGGAATTGCCAATCAGATACACCGCCGAGGCCCTGTTCCACTCCGAGCCACCGCCATAGTTCGCGGCGGTAAGAATCGGCGCGTAGCCCCACTGGGGCACATCGCTGAACTGCTCGTCCGCCGGCGGTAGATCAGGCCGGAAACCGTGCGGCCCGAAATACCCCACGAGCTGCCGCGTCTGACCGTCGTACAGAACAAAGTATGCATTTCCCGGTGCTCGCGCATCGCGGCTCAGGAACCAGTAGGTGGGCCAATTCCGCGTATCGGCAAAGCCCTGGATACGCTGATTCCAATTTAGCCAATCCGGCTTGGCCGTCGGGGCTGCCAGGTAAAGAGCCGTCGCGCTATTAACGGTCGCATCGCTTACCTCTTGGCCGCTGAGACTTCGATAGTCGTGCCGCCACATTCCGTTGGTTTTCTGCATATGACGAATCAGCGCCCGCCCGTCGCGGGTTATCTCAAGCGATTCATTCACTGGGTGGATCATCCCAGCGCCGATCACGGCCTGGGTCCACATGCAGGCGAAGCCCCAGATACCTTGGGCACCCAAGGCGAGAGTGGCCGCCAGCACGAGCGGCGCGAATAACTTGCTGCGTGTAAGCCTGTCCATGGACATCCTCGGCTCAAGAGAAATCTCGTGATTTGGCGATGTAGATGATCACCAGCACCAAAGCCGCATCGACGGCGAACGACGTCGTGATGGCCGCGACATACCTGGAAAACGCCAGCCCTAACGCCGAGATCAGAACCAACACCACGAACGCCCCGGCGACCGGCAGGAAACGACTGCCATACCAGCGGGCCGAGCGCAATCCGCTGATAAATGCCCCCAGGTACAACAGCGGCATTTCCACGGACAATTGCCATGTCCAGGCGCTCATCGACCAATAGAAGGGGCTGGCATGTGTACCCGGCGTCGCCGCCCACAGTGCATAGGCCGACACAGGCAGCGCCAACACGAGCACGCTGGCCGCGGCGCCCACGGCCAACTTGGTGCCGAAAATCGTCTGACGGCTAACCGGCCGGTGCAGCAAGAGTTGGAATGTCCCTTGGGCCGACTCCCACATCGTCTGTCGCAAGCCGGCCGCCACCGCGAGTAACCCGGCGACCACGATCGTGTACCAGATGATGTCCCGGCCCACGAATGGAATTACTTGCGCCGGCTGGTCGAGAAGTCCCACCGAGATTCCCATAGCCGCCGTGACCACGACGAGCTGCGCCAACAGCGCCAAGATGATCAGCGGCAGCAGTTCCCGTAACTCCTTGCGGGCAAGCGCCATGATCATGCGACGGTCTCCCATTCCAGACTGGGTAGCGGAGGAGTTTCTCCGCGCGTGTAGGCGATGAATGC
>DASXEJ010000191.1 GCA_036490175.1 Pirellulales bacterium
CGATCGCCGTCTGGATGACATTGTGCACGTCCGCCACACTGATATTCCACAGCGAGCACTTTTGACGATCGATGGGCAGCTCGATATTGCATTGACCGCGGATTCGGTAGAGGCCGACATCCTTCACACCCGGCACGTTCACCAGCGACGCGACGACCTGGTTGCCGATGGTTTCCAACTCGTCGAGATCGGGCCCCAGGATCTTGACCGAGTTTTCTCCCTGCACGCCCGATAGCACCTCTAGAACGTTGTCGCGAATCACCTGCGAAAAGTTCCAGTTGACGCCAGGAATGTCCTCGTTCAGCTCGGCGCTCATTTCAGCAACAAGTTCAGGCTTGGTGCGGGCACGATCGGCGCCGGACCAGCCGCCCCCTTTAACGACCTTCGGCCAGTCCGGCTGCGACATCAGCGGCACAAAAAACTCGGCGCTATAAAAGCCTGTCGGATCGACGCCGGAATCCGGCCGTCCCAATTGGCAGGCTACGGATTCCACTTCGGGATACTTGCGCATGATCGCCCGGGCGATCCGTGCTTGCTCGGCGGTTTGATCGAGCGAGATGCTGACGGGAAACATGCCGCGGATCCAGATGTGCCCCTCTTCCAGGGGCGGAATGAACTCCCGACCCAACCGAGGAAGCAGGAACGCCGTGACGACCATCAGTCCGGCAAAGCCTCCTACGGCCAACCAGCGATGATTCAGCAGCCGCTCCAGTTGGTGCAAATAGCCACGTTTCAGGTAACGCACCAACCAGTTGTCTTGTGCCGGTTTGAGATTCCTGAACAACAGCAAGCACAAGACGGGCGCAATGGTGACGGCCAACAACAATGCGCCCGCCAAGGCAAAGGCATACGTCTCGGCCATGGGGCGAAACAATTGCCCCTCCGCACCTTTCATCGTGAATAGCGGCAGCAACGCGCAGACCATGATCAACGTCGAGAACAGCAAGCTCCGCTCGACCTCGTGCGCGGCATGAACAATCCGGTCGCCGAGCGTCAGGTTTGAGTACTTACCAGAACTCAACACCCGGTAGATGTTTTCGACCATGATCACGGTCGAGTCGACGATGATGCCGAAGTCGACCGCGCCGATCGACAGCAAGTTCGCGGACTCGTCGCGGACATACAGCGCGCCGAAAGCAAACAATAGCGCCAGCGGCAGATTCAAGGCGATGATCAACGCGCTGCGCACATTGCTGAGAAACATCAACAAGATCACCGTGACCAGCATGATGCCGACCAACAGGTTTTCTTGCACGGTTTCGGTGGTCGCGTTGATCAAATCGGCCCGGTCGTAAAACGGCTCGATGCTTATACCCGGGGGGAGCCGGCCAGGTGTATTGTTCAACTCGTCGATCTTGGCCTTCAAAAGGGTCAGGGCGGGTAACGACTCTGCTCCCTTGCGCAATAGCGCCAGGCCCTGCACGACTTCGTCTTCGTCGACCCAGATCGGATTCCCTTGTGCGTCCAACAAGCGCCCGCGTTCGTCTTCGGCGGGCCGGCTAAGGGCGACTTTGCCCAAGCGGGTCTGGTTGCCGACGATGACTCCCTGCGCAGAGGCCTCTTCGCCTGGCTTGAGTGGTCCCCCTTCAACGATATCCCCCACGCGTACTGGCAGGTTGTTGGTCGACGCCAGCACGATCTGGCGGATCTGTCGCAGACGGCGCTGCTCCTCGGTCCGCAGATAGGCAGCCGCCTCTTCCGGATCGCTCATAGTCAGGATCCGTTGCATTGGGTCCCGCCCGCGACCGATCAGCCCTAGACCGCGCACCACAGTGGCCGTCTCTCCCTGAATCAAATAATCGCCGCTTACATTATCGTTGCTGTTGGCGATCGCCGTTTGCAATTGCTGCAGCGTGATCCCGTAACGCTTCATGCGGTCGGGATCAGGCTGAATTTCGTACCGCTTGATCAAGCCGCCAGAGCTCACCACATCGGCAATACCTGGTATCCGACGGAACTCGCGTTCCAAGGTCCACGTTTGCAACGAACGCAGATCATTTAACGAGTAAATGCTGTTCCCATGCGAATCGCGCGGGCCGACAACTGCGTAACGCAGGATCTCGCCAATCGGCGATCGCGGCGAGATTTGTGGCGATACATCCGCCGGCAGATCAGCGATCTGCATGCGGTTAATGACTTCTTGTCGCGCCGCCTTGTAGTCGATGCCGTATGCGAATTGCGTGTTGATATACGAGAGGCCGAAGAGCGACTTGCTGCGGATGTATTTCAGGCCCGGCATGCCGGACAGCGCCACTTCCAGCGGGATCGTGATCTGGCGCTCCATCTCCTCGGCCGACCGCCCACGATACTGTGCAATGACCTCGACGATGGCCGGGGCGGGATCTGGATATGCTTCAACATTTACCCGGCTGAAGGCATAGCCCCCGGCCGCTGCCAGCGCCAGCGTGAACAACACCACGATGAGTGGGTTATTGACCGACCAATAAATCAGTTTGGCGATCATGAATACACGTGGCGGCAGGTGACGTTACGGCCGACTAGTGTTGGCTGTGCGCGGGTGCTGGAGGTTTGGCCGAAGTTAGTTGTTGCTGTTGCAGGGCCGCCTTGAGCTGCACTGTCTGGCTGGCAGCCACCCGTTCGCCTGCGTGCAGTTCTTGAAATCCCTCGGCCAGTTCCTTTGCCGACAGCTTGTTGCGGATGTGCATCACGTCCTTATAACTGTGGGCTATCAAGACGCGGCGCGGTTTGAAGCAGTATTCGTCGGGCTTTTCCTGCACGAAGACCAGGCTCTCGGTGCCGTCTTCGACGACCGCGCGGGTTGGCACTTCGACGACCCCTTCCTCGATCCCCAGGTTCATGGCGGCCGTGACGAATTGTCCGACCTTTAGTTCGCCGCGCGGATTCTCGACGTGCCCAAACAGCACTGCCATGTGCTCCTGTACATTAATGATGTCGCCAATCCCCTCGATGGCCGCGGGGAGCACTCCCACCTCAGGATTCGAGGGAAGCCGCAGAGACACCGGAATCGGCATCGGCA